>JAJRBL010000118.1 GCA_028679485.1 Methanospirillum sp.
CGGTGAATTATGTGAAAACCGGGATTTTTTTGGAAATGCCGGTACGAATTTCCTTTCAACGCTTGGAGGAGGAGTAATCACCGTCCTCCTCTGGTGGTTTATCGGAATGACCGGTTAATACTTGTACCATCTTCCTTTCTCATCGTATTCACCCTGGATCTTCTGGACTTCTGGTATCTGTTCTGAAATCCCCTTGTAACAGTAGTACTTGAACACGAAGAGGAACGGAACAAGGAAGAAGAGGATGAAACCGAAGACAGCGGCAGTTATCACTGCCCCTTCTGTTCCGATGAGACTAAGCCAGTCATCCAGGGTAAAGTGAGAGAATGTCTCCTGCTGGGTGGTGATATTCATCTCAAGGTACGGGGCAAACCGGTCTGCAAGACCCAGAACCCAGATGAATGATCCCAGGAAAGAGAGGATAATAAAGGCAATTCCGCCTGTCAGTACATACGCTACTGTTCCGAAGAAATTTTTTCCGACAGTCTCCAGGCTCTTCTGCAGGGTAGGAATAATCCGGGTTTTCTCGCATACTGCCACATTATCCGTGTATATGGAGAAGAACAGTGCAGGTATGCTGATTCCGATAAGAAATCCCCCGATGATGGTTGGTTCGTCTCCGTATCCCATGAGGGAAAAGGGAATACTGATGATGAATACCATCAGGATGATGATACCACCAAGGATAATGGACGGGAGAAGAACCGGGAAATAATTTTTCAGGCCGGCCGAGACGAGTTCTTTAGGGGAGGATTCCACTCCCTGAAGGAGATGGTTGAGTATTCCCAGAAAGAACGGGAATGCAATGAGGGAAAGGATTACTATCTTCCCTGCTGCAAATTCTTCCCCGGTCAATTCAAGCCAGATTACTGAAAAACCGATAATCCCGGCATATATCCCCGGTATCCAGAGAACAGGACGATGAACAAGATTAGTTATCGCCTTTTGCAATGCATCCAGGATCATATCAGCGATTCCTCGGCATTGCAACGATCTCCCGTACCTGCAGGTCGAAGAATCTCGACGTATGGGATGGCCTGATGACACAGACCGTATCCACCCCGTTTGCGGTTCCCCCAAGGGCAATAACCTCATCTTCTGTCCCGATTGCCCCCTGGTCTGCTGCAATAAGGGTACATTCAACAGCAACCTTCAGGCCTACTGCAACGATCCTGCGAAGGGCTTCGGCTACTGCTTCACTCCGCGATCCCCCGCTTACTTTGGGAGAGGAAGAAAATGCGCGTTCTAACCCTGACAGCACATGGGTTCCGGTAATGATGGTTACCCCTTCCCGGCGCAGCCTTTCGGCAAGGCTGCTGTCAAACTCCCAGACTCCGGGCTCTGAAAAACCGACAACATGGGTGACGATGATCAGGTGAAACCCCTTGTCTTTGAGTTCTTCATATGCAACCGCTGCAGTTGCCCCGCTGGTGCTCGGGACGATGATGGTGCGTATGCCAAGTTCCTGTGCACGCTCAGCACCAATCCGGATAGCATCCTTCGTATTTGAAGCTCCCGGTTTGTCAAAATAATACCCTTTTTTGGTGCAGTATCCCATACATACCTGTTAGTTCGCATTGGGATTTGAGGACCATCCATGATCACCCTCGCACTTGCTGGAAAACCAAACTGTGGCAAATCAACTCTCTACCGGGCGGCTACCATGGCCCCGGCAGAGATAGCCAATTATCCGTTCACGACGATCGATGCAAACCGGGGAGTGGCGTATGTCCGCGTTCCCTGTCCCTGTACCGCATTATCCCACCGCTGTGGGGTCTGCGCAGACGGGATCAGGTATGTTGCAGTACATCTCATCGATGTTGCTGGTTTAGTTCCCGAGGCACATACCGGTAAGGGACTGGGAAACCAGTTTCTTGATAACCTGCGCCAGGCTGATGCGATCATCCAGGTGATCGATGCCAGCGGGGGAACCGATATAGAGGGAAACCCGGTAGATCCCGGATCCTTCGATCCCCTCGATGAGATTCCGATGCTCAAGAACGAGATGGCAATGTGGCTTTGCGGGATTATTGAAAAACACTGGGCTAAGATGCAGCGGCAGGCACAGTCACGCACCTTCTCTATCTATACCGGGATTGCCGAGATCCTCGCAGGACTTTCGATCAGGGAGGAACACCTTGTCGAGGCTGAACGCGATGCCGGGATACACCTCAGGACTGCTTCCCCTTCTGACCTGGTCGGATTTTCCCGGATCCTTATGCCGCGTGCAAAACCGATGATAATTGCGGCAAACAAGGCTGATCTAGCCTCCCCGGAACTCATAGCAAAAGTACGGACTGCCGGAGCAGTCCTGACATCAGGAGCAGCAGAACTGGCATTACGGTCCGCGGCATCTGCCCATCTTATCACGTACCAGCCAGGAGACCCGGATTTTGCCATCCCTGACGAGGGAAAACTTAATCCTGCCCAGAAGACCGGTCTTGAAAAGATGCGGGCATACATGAAGCAATATAACGGGACCGGGGTTCAGACGATCATCAATACGGCAGTCCTGGAGCTTCTGGACATGATCGTTGTCTACCCGGTTGAGGATGAAACCCATTTCACCGACGGACAGGGCAGGGTGCTTCCCGATGCCTTCCTTATGAAGAAAGGATCCACTCCGCACGACCTGGCCTATCAGGTTCATACCGATATCGGTAAGGGATTCCTGTATGCGGTTGATGCAAAAAGTAAGATGCGGATAAAGGAGAGTACGCTCCTTAAAGACGGTGATATCATTAAAATCGTGAGTACTGCAAAATAATCCGCATCTTTTTATACTAATCGGCCAATATATAGATTCAGTATGGGCGGCGAGGTTTATCAGGCCCAGGTTCTGAAGAACTTTTTTGACACGATCACGGGTACCGACAGGAATCTCACCCGGATCTACATGTGTGTCATCAGCCTTGCCAAACTACGCGGTGAAGACGTGGAAACGATCGGCCACCTCGTAGAGCAGATGAAACAGAGTAAAGTAAAGAAGGAACTTTCCATCGATATCCTCGATTATATGTGTGCAATAGCCTCCGATCTTGAAATAACTGCAGTAAAGACTGCTTTCGGGGTCAAGGAGATCTCCGAGGTTGCCCAGGATTTCGATTCTATCAGTCTTGACAGCCTGTGACCGGATAATCCGGGTGTATCTTTTTACTCAGGTCTTAAATGAGCATAGTCCCTATACAGTAGTACCATGAAGGTTTGCATCATGTGCGGAGGGGAGGGAACCCGTCTTCGCCCGTTGACATTCGAACGTCCGAAACCCTGTATCCCCATAGTCAACAAGCCTTCCATCGAACATCTCGTATCACATCTTTCAAACCTTGGTTTTCATGATATCATCATCACCCTTGGGTACAAAGGAGAGGCAATCGAGCAGTCACTCGGAAACGGTGCTCTCTTTGGTGCAACTATCAGTTACGTGTATGAAAAACAGAAACTTGGCACTGCCGGAAGCGTAAAAAATGCCCGCAATCTCCTGGGAGACAAGCCGTTTCTCGTGGTGGGAGGGGATCATGTCACTGATATCAATCTCCTGGAGTTTTACCGGGAACATTTCAAACTCTCACCGGTCATAACGATAGGCCTTATCAGCGTTGATGATCCCTCCGAGTACGGGATTGCCGAGATAGATGTTGACAACCATATCAGGAGATTTGCTGAAAAACCTGGTCCGGGTGAGATATTTTCGAACCTTGCCTCGACCGGGATGTATGTCTGCTCGCCTGAAGTCTTTGATTATATCCCCGATGGGAAGAAGTTTGATTTTGCCAAGAATCTCTTTCCGATCCTGATGGAGAAGGGTATGCTGCTTAACGGCTGGCTTGCCAGGGGTAACTGGTCAGATGTCGGAAGTCCGGTATCGCTCCGGATGGCTGAGAAATGGAAACTCCAGGAGATGAAATATGCTAGCATATCAGGGGACATGGATATCAAGAATGCCCATATCCAGGGACCGGTTGATTTCGGGAGTTCGATATATGTCGGGTACAACAGCCGGATCGTCGGTCCGGTGGCGATAGGGAGCGGAACCTCCATCGGCGACAATGTCCTCATCGGGCCATATACGACCATAGGAAAGAACTGCGTGATCAGGAATAATGTACGTGTCCTCTCGTCATCCCTCTATAACCGGGTAGTTATCGGCCAGGGAACCTCGGTATCAGGAGCAATTCTGGATAACGATGCGATGATAGGTGATTCCTGCAGCGTGGAGCATGGATCGGTGATCGGTCCCCGGTCGGTTCTTCGCAGCAGGGTGACGGTTCATTCAAATACCAGGATCTGGCCGGACATGGTGGTACCTGACGGGACTATAGTAACCGAACACCTGCTTAACGATACCTACGAGACCCGTTGTGACGGATCCTGATTGGAATCCTGGATTACCGTACCCATTCCCCCGAACCGGTGTGTTCCAGCCACAAGGGGATGACGGGCATAATCCATTATCTGGATATCGTCGATCGTCTTCAGGTTCATGGTTTTTGCTGTCCTTTCAAGACCGAGTTCAATGGGCTCCAGTATCTCGATGATATATGCCTCGAGAATCTTAATGCCAAGTCTCCGTGCGGCGACAGCCCGGTGATGGCCGTCGACCAGGATCATCCTCCCTGGTTTTTTGATGACGATAACCGGTTCAGCCAGCCCTTTTTTGATCTCGTAGATCCTCCCTTCCAGTTCATCCATGTAGATCCGCGACTGTGTCGGAAGGAGCGTATCTATCTGGACCGGCCCTTTCATAAGATGAGGTTTGATCTCGTGAAGCCGTTTGAGGGTATCCATGAGTTTATAGACTTTTTCCGGTGAGACATGCTCTATCTGCGATCTGACGACATCGGTATTCGAGATGATACCCAAAAGTTCGTTCTTTTCGTTGACGACAGGGAGTTTCTGGATACCGGACCTGATAATCACCCGGGCCACATCACCGATCGCCATTTCCGGGTCTGCCACGATAAGGTGCTGGCTCATGATCTCCTTTACCGAGGTATCAGGATGGACAAAAAGGAGATCGCGTGCCGCGATGTATCCTACAACCCGGTTTCCGTCCACTACCGGAAACCCGTCGTGTGATGTAACCCTGATTGCATTGATAACCTCTCGCGCGGTCCCCGTCAGTGGGACCGTATCTACATCAGTAGTCATGTAGTCACGGACCCGCTTCTTCTCCATACGAATTCACTCATCGTTTGGAGGGATGAATTCATCGTTTTACCCCAGGTGGAGAGTCTGCTTGTTTAATCTTCCTCTCCCTGACCGGAGTTGCATCCTTTATCTTCAGGGAGGGTTGACATAGTAAGGATGAAAGGATTCCGTCATAAGCCTTCAGAAAAAAAAGAGGAGATAAACTGGACTAAAATTGGGATAGTCGCAGTTTGTGTTTTCATCGCCGTTGCCATGGTAATATCCATGCTTGGATATTCCTGGCTGAATATCTTTACCCAGGCAAAGCCGGGAAATACTGCCACGGTAGATTTTACCTTCCGTGACGCGCAGAATCGCCCGATCGTAACCAGTATCCTCTCCGTCATAACCCAGGCCAACAGTTCAGACCAGATTATGTTCAAGGCAGAGTCGATGCCGGTTCATGTGAATGTCTCATCATCGGATGATCTTGTTCCCATCCAGGTGGTTAATCCCTATAGCAGTGACCGGGTACTTCAGTTCGGCCTCTTTGGCCCTGAAGTCGACATGATCAGTGCAGCCCTTGATGGAATGGGTGTGGGTCAGTCGAAGACCATCACAAACCCGTATGCATCGCAGATGTCACGTCAGATGACCATTGATCAGTTCAAAAACATCTCCAGTGAATCCTTTGCAGATGTCAGGATCGGTGATCAGGTACCGCTGGCATTCATCGATCAGCCTGAGATCAACCTGGACAACAGCACCCAGACCTCGTATATTCGGACTGCAACCGTGACTGCCCGTGATGAGGGCAATATCACCTTGAATTACGGGTATCCGACGATTGAGGTTACGTTAGCCCAGCTCTCATCGAACTGAGATCAAAGCCGGTATGCATATATCCGCTTGATGCGGTTTGCGATCTCATATTTTCCTTTTCTTCGCTGGATTATTCCGTTCCGGAGGCAGATATGATCAATTCTGGCCCTGATATTATTAATGTTTACAATCTCGTCTATCGTGAACCGGTCATCCCCGTCACAGGCGACGTAGAGCGGGAGGGTCTTTTTACCGTCGTGTACCGATATCCTGACAACCACTTCATCGATTGCCCGCGCCCATATCGTCCCGGCATTTTCGGCCGATGCCCTTTTTACCCGTTTGTCTCCGATCTCTATGGCCATCACCTCGACACCGAATCCTTCCCCTTCCTCATCCTCGGCGATGATATAATTTCCCACTTCAATCTCTTCTCCCGTGGAGAGTTCGGATCTACAGACAAAGGATTCTGCTTCCTTGCTCACGATGGTCTTGACAAACACCGGTTCAGGTTCAGGGGGCACAGGCCTGCGTGATGTAAGCCCGCACCTGGTGCACCGGATGATTAGATCGCGTGATTCACTCAGAACCTCCTGTTCGGTCTCTTCTCCACAGGTATTACAAAATACTTCTACCAGTTCCATTGAATACACATGGAAGAGAGTGTGTAAATACATGGTCAGAGAGGAGGAGTATATCACCGCCCAGGGACATCCCCATGTCACCGCTACGCATCGCACGACTTTCGAAGTGACAACCGAAGAAGACCTGACACCGGCAGGAAGCTGCATTATTGCCGTGGGAGCAGACAAGGGATCAGGGGGTCTGAAGCGGTCGTTCTGTGAGGTTCTTCAGAGTCCTGGTTCAATCCTCGAGACCGTCCTTTCCTGCGGGGATGAGTCGGTTTTGATCCGTTCCCGCGGCTCTCCGGGGTTAACACTCACCCATCAGTCTGACCTGGTATGGAGGCGTTCCTCATTTGTCTGTGATCGGACTATCGGGATACACACTGATCGGACTGCCCGGGATATACCCCGGAGTATGATCGATCTTTTGAGAAATAAAGCGGACCTTGAGGTCTCACTGGTCGTGTTCACTCCTGACTGACCGGACCCTGGCAATTCCAAAGGAACCCGATTTAGTTGCATATTAATACGTCTGAAACCAACCAGTATAGCGAAATAGTGGAGGATAAATCAGATGGATAAAATGGGTCTGGGTATGTTAATCGTCGGCATCATTCTTGTTATAGGAGGTGCGTACGGGATCTGGTATTTCCTGCCTGATGTCATCAATGTGGTCAAAGGCGCAATCGGAATCGTAGCCCTGCTTATTGGTATCATGCTGGCAGGTATCGGATTTATCCTGGTTAAAGACTAACCCGATAACCCCGTTTTTTATACCCGAATCTGCGCTATTTTCGCCGGACTACATGAATCTCGACCGGTATTTCTACCCTGTCACGGGTATGGAACGTGAATGTCCGGGGTATTGATAATCCGGCCGAGACTGAATAGACGATCCCGCCCCGGTTTTTGATATATTCTGCAAGAAACGGCATGGTCCCTGCATTAAAGATTCCATACCAGACCGGGGTTTTTTCGAGTGCCATATCGATAAAAGGCCGGTCTGCATGTTCATTCTGGGCGCCGAACGGGGGGTTCATGACTCCGGTATCTGCTTTTGGGATGATATCTGCGATACCGGATTCGGTGAGGTCACCCTGGATGAACCGGATCCTGCACCCGAGATCATCGGCATTTGCCTCTGCTATCGATATCGCCTTTGGATCCTCTTCGACTGCTATCACATCCCCGCCGAGAAGCGCTGCCCCGATGGCCAGCATGCCTGTTCCGCTTCCGAGGTCGAGCACCGTCTTTCCGGTGATATCTCCCCTCATCATTGCGGTATGAAGAAGGCGGGCAGCCAGGGTTGCAGGAGTCTGGTACTGTTCCCGTTCCGCCGAGGGATTCTCAAATCCCGATACTCTCTCCAGGAGCATCTCCAGTTGTCGGAGTTTCATGTGATCTCATCCACTTC
>JAJRBL010000119.1 GCA_028679485.1 Methanospirillum sp.
AGTTCTGCACAGACAGAACTGTCTACTCCCCCGGAGAGGGCAATAACAACCCTGTTATCCCCTGATTCGGTCTTGATCCGGCTGATCGTTTCAGCAATGAACTTCTCGGCTTTTACCATTTACTCACCCTTCTTCCTGTTTTTCAGGCATGCTTCAGCAAACCCGAGGAATGGCGGTGACGGCCGTGTCGGCCTTGATCTGAACTCCGGGTGGAACTGGGTGGAGAAGAAGAAGGGATGATCCCATATCTCTGCAATCTCCATCCTGTTTCCGTGTGTTCCTGAAAAAATCAGGCCTGTTTCCTCAAGCTGGCTGATGAATGAGGGATCAACCTCGTACCGGTGCCGGTGCCTCTCGATAATCTCGGTCTGCTGGTAGAGCCGGTACGCAGTAGTTGCGGGTTTTATCGAGACCGGCCAGTCTCCAAGCCTCATCGTACCTCCGAGGTTTTCAATCCCTTCCTGTTCGGGAAGGATGGTGATTACGGCTGTACCGTCCCCCCATTCACTGCTGCACGCATCCGGAATCCCGAGGACATTACGCGTGTACTCGACGACTGAAAGCTGAAATCCGAGACACAATCCAAGCAGGGGGACTTTCTCCTCGCGACAGAACCTGATAGCACTGATCTTCCCCTCGATTCCCCGGACCCCGAAACCCCCGGGTATCAGGACGCCGTCGCATTCCCTGAGATCAGCGATATCGACCCTTTCGGCGTCCAGCCAGCGGATGGTTACCTCGGTCAGGAGTTTTCTCCCCGCATGTTTGAGTGCTTCCTTTATCGAGAGGTATACATCCTCCTTTCCGTATTTACTGACGATGCCGACGATAATCCGGTGGGTATATTCCTTGCTGACGATCCGGTACCATTCCCGGCTCGCTACCTCGTTCTCTAGATGGAGGAGTTCGCAGAGAACGTCTGACAGGCCTTCCTTTTCAAGTTCCATCGGAACCTGGTAGATATCCTTGGCTGTTTCAGCGCTGATTATGGCTTTCTGGGGAATATCACAGAGAGAGGATAATTTCTTCTTGGTATGTGAATTGAGGGATCGTTCACTTCTTCCCACGATAATATCGGGAAAGAGTCCGAGTTCCCGGAGTGCCTTTACCGAGTGCTGGGTTGGTTTTGTCTTCAGGTCTCCCATGGAATCGGAAGGCATCAGCGTAACATGAACCAGCGCCCGGTCAGAGATCGGCAGTTCACTTCTCATCTGGCGTACTGCTTCGAGAAACGGCATGCTCTCGATATCCCCAACGGTTCCCCCTACCTCGACAATGCAGATATCTGCCGGTTTTCCACCGTATGCCGGTTCTTCTGCTGCTTTTCTGATGCATTCCTTTATCTGATCGGTAATATGGGGAATGATCTGCACCGTCTGGCCGAGGTAATCACCTCTTCGCTCTTTATCGATAACGAGCCTGTACACCTTTCCCGTGGTGATGTTATGGGATGAATTCAGTTCAATATCCAGGAATCTCTCGTAATTGCCAAGATCCAGGTCTACTTCCCCGCCGTCATGCAGGACAAACACCTCTCCGTGCTGGGCCGGGTTCATCGTCCCTGCATCAATATTCAGGTAGGGGTCTATCTTTACCGCGGTGACCTTGTATCCACGGTTTTTAAGCAATCTTCCGACTGAAGCCGCGGTGATGCCTTTCCCGAGACCGCTCATGACACCCCCGGTTATAAAGATATACTTCACTCCTCTCCTCCCATAAACTCAGGAAAAGGGTTGGTTCTGATCCCACATTATCCTGTGCCGGAACCTGCCCTGACTATGAAAGAAGCAGAAGATCGTGCCAGCAGGTCACCTGAATCCGCATCGGCAAGGGTGGCTTCTGCGTAGATCATCTGCCTGCCCTTTTTGATGACCTCAGCATCTGCATAGATCGTTCCTGATTTGATTCCCCTGATGAAACTGGTGGTGCAGGAGACTGTTGCGATGGTTTCGCCGGTTTTCAGGAGCGTATATATCGCAAGCGCCATCGATTCATCGCCAAGCGCCGTGAACATTCCGCCCTGGAGCCATCCTTCCCCATTCTTCATATCATCCCTGACCTCCATGGAGAGTCGTGCTTTTCCCTCTTCGAATTGTACCGGTTTTATTCCCATGAGGCAGAAAAACGGGTTTGCTCCCTGACCTCTGGATTCGATCTCATGCAGGTAATTCATGTGCATACCTTTTTACTGTATGCCGGTATGATGATGCCGGAACACGATGGGGAATACATATGAGCGTATCTGATGAAACAGATAGGGAACCCGGGTGTATTCCAATTTATAATCATGTCATCTCCATCCCTCAGTATCATAATCCCTGCATATAACGAAGAAAAGAGAATCTCCCCGCTTCTTGACGAACTTTCAAGTCCGGATATCGAATATATCTTTGTCTGCGACGGAACCGATTCCACCGTGGAGGTTATCAGAAAATTCTCAGATAAGCACCCGGATCTCACGATCCGGTGCCTGACTTATTCCTGCCGCCTGGGGAAGGGAGGTGGTGTCTATGCCGGGTTTAAAGAGGCATCGTCCGATATCGTAGGTTTCATGGACGCTGATAACTCAACACCGGTTTCAGAGTTAATCCGTTTATACACCCTTATGGGGAGTCATGACGGGGTAATCGGATCCCGTCATATTCCCGGCCAGGTTCTCCAGAGGAAACAGTCGATATCCCGGCGTTTTCAGAGCAGGATCTTCAATGGCCTGATCAGAATGCTGTTTGGGCTGGATTTTCATGATACCCAGTGCGGGGCTAAAGTATTCAGGAGATCGGCAGTATCTGCCGTTCTGCCTTATCTTCATGCACACGGGTTTGAATTCGACGTGGAACTCCTCTGGCATCTTCATAAACGGGATTTTTCGGTCATTGAGATACCTGTCATCTGGAATGATACCCACGACTCGCGGCTCCGCCTGACCGATACGTTTTCCATGTTTCACACCCTCCTTCGTATCAGGACAGGAACTCTGCCACATGAGCCTTGAAATAATACAAAAAAGAGCATTTGAGCATTTTGAGAAAGGGAGGTACCCTGAATGCCTGGCGATTATCCAGGATATCTCTCCAGGCCAGAGGGAGATCCAACTCCGGATTCTCGAAGCGGTCTGTCTCTCGGAGACCGGGGCATGTGAGGAGGCTGAGATCTGTCTCCGGGATCTCAGGCTTGCGGTACCGGATTCTGCCGAGGTATGTATCTACCTCGGCAGGATCCTGCAGGAACAGGGAGAGGATGAAGCACGGGCAGCATTTTCAGAGGCAGTCCGTCTCGATCCTGATAATCCCGAAGGTCTCAGGTGGTATGCAGACTTTCTGACCGGTGAAGAGGATTATGCAGCCTCGATACCGGTGCTGGTTCGTCTCCACGTTCTTACCGGAGATCCGGAAGATCTCTGCCGGCTCATGCATGCATATCGGAGGGATGGCAGGCCCCTGGATGCAGCCAGCGCCTACGAGGCTGACAACAAACCAGCGGTATGCAGATCCCAGTACCTTCGTGCTCTCTGCGAAACCGGCAGGTACAGGGAGATCTGCGATCTGGTACCTGCAGGCGAAGAGACTCCTCCCGGGGAGATGATCCTTCTCATCAGGTCTCTTGCAGCAGTATCCCCCGAATCTGTCGATACGGTGGTACTTCCGAGGATTCAGAAGGAGCCGGATTCAGGGATCATCTCCGAGTACATACGGTTTCTCATACAAAGCGGCCGCTTCCGTGAAGCAGCCGGTGTATGGTCGACATACCTTTCAAAAGAAGAAATTCCGGGGTATCAAATCCTGATCTGCCCGGCACTGGCCGGCCTTCATGAACTGAAAAAGGCAGAAGAGATCTACCATTCTGTTCTCTTTCCCGATCCCCCGGATGCTTCAAACCAGGAACTGACTGCATGGCTTTCAGCGTACCGGGATCTCCTCTCTGAAAACGGTGAAAGCAGGTCGCATCAGGTGTTCAGGGAGACGGCAGGTGAAGTTATG
>JAJRBL010000120.1 GCA_028679485.1 Methanospirillum sp.
CCGCTGCCACGATCTTCCGGGAGGTTGTATCCCGGGTAGAGGTCAGGGAGATCCAGGGCCCTGATACCTGGCTGCTCAGGCCTTTTCCTGGTGTCCCGATAATGGTGGCAGTCCTCCTTTCGATGCTCCTCACGGTCTTCTTCTTCGGATCCTACTGCGAGGGACTGATCGTGGCTGCATGTACCCAGTGGATTGTGCTTCCGCTTCAGGATGCTTCCCTCGATCCCCTTCTGTACCAGGTACTCTTCTCCATAGTTATCGCTATCCAAGCAGGTCTCGGCATAGCATTCCCGTTTATCTTCACCTTTTATATCCTGATCTCGTTCCTGGAGGATACCGGGTATATGAGCCGGATTGCCTTCCTGGCAGACCGGATCATGCATCGTTTCGGCCTTCATGGCCAGGCGATCATTCCCATGGTCCTGGGGCTCGGATGTAATGTCCCGGCAATCATGGCAATTCGTCAGATAGGAACGAGGCGGGAACGCCAGATTGCGTCATTCCTGATCACCATGGTTCCCTGTTCTGCGAGAACGGTAATTATCGCCGGTATCGTTGCCGTATTCGTCGGAATTCCTGCCGCTCTCTCGATCTACTTCATTATTCTCGTCATCATCCTGCTCACCGGCCTTCTGCTCTCCCGTTGCGTTCCCGGGATACAGCTGGGGATGGTTCTTGAGGTTCCCCCCCTTCGTATTCCGTCACCTGGTGCGGTTTTAACCCGATCCTGGCTCCATATCCGGGAATTTCTTCTTATTGCCATGCCACTTCTCATCTCAAGTAGCATTGTGCTCGGTCTGCTCGAATACGGGGGAATTCTTTCGATTATCGAGTCTGTAACGGCACCATTTGTTAGTGGGATTCTTGGTCTCCCGCCCTTTGTTTCAACGGCCCTGATCTTCGGTATCCTGCGGAAGGAGATGGCATTTGAGACACTTATCGTGCTTGCAGGAACAGCAGACCTTACCCTGGTCATGACCCGTCTCCAGCTCTATATCTTTGCACTGGTAAGTACCCTGTTTATTCCCTGCGTCTCGACTATTGCAGTCCTGTACCGTGAACAGGGATTAAAGACTGCGATACTCATCTCGCTGTATACGGTCTGCCTGGGGATTCTTGCAGGGGCAGTGGTTCACGCGATCAGTCTCCTGTTCTGATGAATATTTATTCCTGACAACTCCTGAGATGGTATGGATCCATATCCCCTTATCATCGGCGGAACATTCCGGCACTCCTCCCCGGGTATACCGGTATTAAATCCCTATACCGGCAGGATCGCAGGCGAGGTCTCCGGTGCCGGCAGGAAGGAGGCAGAAGAAGCACTCAGAACAGCCGAGCACGGGGCTGAAATAATGGCAGCAGTCCCATCCCACCGGCGATCGGCGATCCTGCACCGTCTCGCTGATCTCATGGAGGAGTCTTCTGGCGAACTTGCTGATATCATCATACGTGAGGGGGGAAAGGTCCGGAGACTGGCATCTGCCGAGGTCTCGCGGGCTATCGGAACCATCAGGATATCGGCGGAAGAGGCACTCCGGATCAGGGGCGAAGTAATTCCCCTGGATTCATCCCCTGCAGGGGAAGGAAGAATCGGGATCCTGACCAGGTTTCCGGTTGGTATCGTTCTTGCGATCACCCCTTTTAACCTTCCCCTGAACCAGATCTGCCACAAGGCAGGACCGGCTTTCGCTGCCGGAAATGCATGTATTATCAAGCCGGCTTCTGCCACTCCCCTTATTGCACTGAAGTTCGGTGAGCTCCTTCTGAAGGCTGGCATGCCGCCTGAAGCCGTGCATGTTCTTCCCTGTGCCCCGGAGATTGCCGAACTCCTGGCAACTGACCGGAGAATCGGGTGTCTCAGTTTTACCGGCAGTCCCGCGGTGGGATGGCATCTCCGCCGGGTCAGTCCCGCAGGAAAGGTTGTCCTGGAACTCGGGGGCAATGCAGCGGTGATTGTCCACGAGGACACGGATATTCCGGCTGCTGCGTCAAGGATCGTCGAAGGGGCATTCTCCCATGCCGGCCAGGTCTGCATATCGGTACAACGGGTATATGTTCACCGGCCGGTTTTCCATGCTCTCTCGGTTGAGATCGTCCGGCTTGCCAACCTCCTGGTCAGCGGCGATCCCGATGATCCGGTGACTGATATCGGACCTATGATCTCCCGGGAAAAAGCAGAGGAAGCAATGGGCAGGATAACTGATGCAGTCGCCGGAGGAGCAGCCGTTCTCTGCGGGGGAATCCTCAGGGGTTCTATCCTCTCTCCTACGGTCATGGAAGGAACCGACCCGGATATGGAGGTCAACTGTGCCGAGGTTTTTGCACCGGTCCTGACGATTACGCCCTACGATCTCTTTGAAGATGCGGTTGCGATGGTCAATGCATCAAGATACGGACTCCAGGCCGGGGTGTATACCCGGGATATGAAACGGGCATTTGATGCCTACCGGGATATCCGTGCCGGGGCAGTGATCATCAATGATATCCCCACCTTCAGGATTGACTGTATGCCGTATGGGGGAGTAAAGGAGTCCGGAACCGGGAGGGAGGGGCCTTTATATGCAATATCAGAGATGACCCAGGAACGGCTCATGATCATCAGAACATAAGGTCGAAGCAGCAGAAAACCAGAGAGCATAAATTCCTTCATAGAGATAATCTCATACGAGTGGAAAAAGAAACCAGTTCAGTGCGTCAGATTGTACATTCAGGAATTCGTTTATGAAACTAGAGAAGAGAATTCTGGTGATTATTGCTTTTATCGGAGCATTGGGGCTGTTCCTTCTCATAACAGGGATAATTACGGGTTTTCATCCAGGCATTAAGGATATCATCACTGCGGTATATTTTGCAGTCTGGGTTGGTGCGGTTGCCGGGTTTATTGCATTTTTAATTCATCCTTATATCCAGGGTCGTTCCCGGGAAAAGGCTGAAAAAAAGACAAAGACCCCTGCACAGACAACCGGCCCGGTTCCGTCACCCCGGCCGAGTCTTCCGCTCAGGGACAGGATAAGGGAGTATGTCACCGAGCGGCGCAGGGAAGAGGGACTTCCGGTTCCCGAACCCTTACGGCCTTCCCGGACCGGGGCCCCGGAACGAGCTCGTCCTGTTTCGGCAGCAGCAGGGAGTCAGACGGGGGGTGCAACAGGAGAAGTTCCGGTGGCAGCAGCAGCAGCTGCAGGAACGGGGGATCTTCCCCTTCCTGATGATTTTGATGAGAGTGGCGGGGGAGATCTCTTTGGAGACGAGTTTCCGGAGGATGAAGGGGAGGAGTCTTCACTTCCGGGTCTTGATGACGATCTCGGATCCTTTGATGAAACCGGGGATGAGGAACCCACGACAGAATCTGGTGATCTGCCCGACTTTGAGGGTGATCTTGAACCTGACATGTCAGAATCCGACCTGTCAGACTCTGATGATCCGGATTCGATGACGGATATGGATGAATCTGATCTTGATACATCAGGATCAGAGTCTTCCGGCCTGGAGGAAGAAGGAGGTCTCTCCGATGAGGGTCTTCCTGATTTTGACATGGCACTTGACGACGACATGATGGATGGGGATCTCTCCGGGGATGACGATCTCTCTGATATCCCGTTTGAAGATCTCGAACCTGATGAGAACTGACCGGGTGGTGACCGGAACCCTTACCTCTGTTTTTACGAGATGACTGAGGAGAGAATGACTGCCTGTTCACCGGTGGCAGGAGACAGGATGCGGGTTTATTTGGGCATCCACGTCCTCCTGTTATGTTTATGTATATCAATCGTTCATGCCGGAGCAGTTGCGGCAGGACCTGACCTGCTGGTGACGGATATTGCGGGAGAGCAGTATGCCTACCCGGGATATCCGTACCACGTAACGGTAACACTGGAAAACCATGGTGACCAGGCCTCAGGCCTGGCCTCGCTCTTGTTATTCCTGGAGAATACCGCGAATCCTGGAAACAGCACCATTCTCGGTACCGAACCGGTTGAGCCTGTCAGAACCGGATTAAGCCTGCAGATCCCGGTTACCCTTACCGTTCCGGAAATATTGTCTCCCGGTGATTACAGTCTCTATGTACGGGTAAAAGGTCATTCAGGCAGCGATCTGAATCTGACCGGAAACATTGCGCGTCTCCTCCCACCGGTTATCCTGCAGGAGAAGCAACTGCCAGACCAGGAAGTCTTAAACCGGGAGATTATCTCTCTTATTCTGAATAAAACGAATGAGAACCGCCGTAATGCCGGTGTACCTGACCTCGTTCCGGACGATACCCTCTCCCGGATTGCAGGGAATTATGCAAAAAACCTGGCAGAGACTGGTTCGCTCTCGCATATCGACAGATCGGGAAAAGATCCGGCTGAACGTGCCCGGGACGCCGGTTATCCGGTTACGAAAGAGATCGAAGGCGGAATACGGGAGGGTATCGGTGAAAACCTGGCATATGTCGGCACGGGAATGGTTGCTGGGATTGGATACGTGGATCCGACGAGCAGTGAAGCAATATCCGGTGCCATTATAAACGGATGGATGAAGAGTCCAGGGCACCGGAAGAACATCCTCGATCCCCTGGCAGACCGGTTCGGGGTCGGGCTGTCCTGGAATGGAAAGTATTATTATGCAGTCCAGGAATTCTGGTAAGATTATCTGTCTAACCTGGTTCATACCAGAATCTATAAAGGGAAACCGGAAGACGGTTATAAACAGGTGATGATGCCGGACGTTGCAGAACAGGATAAAAAGAGAACCTGGGAGTTGCTTCTTGACCCGGGGGTCTGCTGGATTGTCAGGGAAGAAGAGGGATCCCTGCTTTTCAGTCCGGTTGTCACGGCTATCCAGGAAACGCCGGATCCAGCCGGCTACGAATCATTCGAGAGGGTGTTTCCTCCCGATATCTCGTTTCTCCTGACCGGAATTCTCCATGATAGCGCAGATATGCATCCTGGTGACGACAGAGCCATGCTTCTCTCCATACCTGGTGACAGCAGGGTCTGGTCAGGCCATATCACGAAACTCGTCACCGGCCAGTTTCTGCTCGTATGGTATGAGAGCGGGAAGGTAAAAAGCAGCCCTGAAATCCCCGGTTTTGATGAACAGATCAGATCGGAGCGTGCAGTCAGAAAAGCAAATGAAAAACTGAACTATTTTAACGCGGTGATCCGTCATGATATCACGAACCTGGTCATGGGAATCGTCGGCTACCTGGATATCCTCGATGAGATCTGTGAGGATGAAGAGGCACGTCTGCTGATCAGAAAGAGTCGCAACCTGGGTGAACGGGTCAGGAGAGTTGCCGAACTGACGAGAAGTTATCAGGACCTGGGTATCCGTCCTCCTTCGTTTATCGAGGCTGAACCCGTGATCAATAGGATAATCTCCCGCCATGAGTTCAGCGGTAAGGTCACGGCAGAAGTTACACTGGAGAACCTGAGTCTGTATGTCGATCGCATGTTCGATGTAATAATCTATGAACTCATAAGGAACAGCCTGCAGTTCGGCGGTGCAGGGGTCCGGATGCGGTTCTCGTACGAGCTCACCGGGGAGGGGCTGCTTCTTGTCATCGAGGACTCCGGTCCAGGTATTGCCCCTGAGATGAAGGAACAGATATTTGCAAGGAATTATGCGGACAGGAAAGGATATGGCCTGTACCTTGCCTCGGAGATCCTTGATATTACCGGCGTCACGATACGGGAGAGGGGCACCTTCGGATCAGGTGCGAGGTTTGAACTGATGTTTCCCCCTGATACGTTCCGCTTCAGCGAGTAATCCTGCCAAAACCTATATCCGGGAATCCAGGCCTGGCAGATTAAGGAGATCCCGAAACTTACCGAGGGTATAATCCGGGCAAATTCCGGGGAATTCCTTGTTTATCCAGTCTCCGTACCGGGCGAATATGGTGACCAGCCCCAGTTCGTTCCCCGGGGCTATCTCGCGTCTGAGTGAATCTCCCACCAGCCAGGTGTCGTTCCGGGTTACGGCGAGTTGTTCCAGTGCAAGGATAAATGGTGTGTGATCCGGTTTTCTTGTTCCTGAACTCTCCGGGGTTACAAGGACCGGGAAAAAGTGATCAAGACTGCATTTGGCCAGTCTTTTTTCAGCCTGGATACGTGAGGCATCGGTTACCACGGCCATATGTATTCCCCGTTCATAAATGATCTCCAGGGTTTCACGGACACCCGGGTAGGGGGTGATGGTATCAATTTTTACCGAATCAAAAAGGTTTCCAGCCTCTTCTGCAAGGGCTGGGGCGTAGATTCCCCTGTCCCGGAGATAATCGTCGATGTGTGCGTGATCTTCAAATCCATGTACCGGGCGGAGGAAATATTCGAAGAGATCTTCCCCCGCCCCGCATCGTAACCGCTCGGTTACTGCCCTGCATGCTGCCCATTTCGCTTCGATGAAGTTACAGAGCGTGTTGTCGAGATCGAAGAGGATGGCTTTGGGAGGTCGTGACAGTGAGGGATTCATCTTCGTGTATATTTTTATTCTCCTTGATGATAGTCTCCCCTGGTGGGGGTTTCCTACTGGTAGATTGATGTAATCTGACAGAGAGATATACTGGAATACAGGACCACGTATGTGTTCCAGGCAGGCATTCCCGGTATGGTGAGAAAGGATCTGACGGTATCTCTCGAGGAAGAACAGATTGAAGAACTGCTGGAAATAGCTGAAAGCCAGCAAATTACTCTTTCAGCTCTTCTCCGTGATATTGTATCTTCCTATTTCAGGTCGGGAGGCCGGGAAGTCCATTATCGTTCCGGAGAGCTTCATCCGAATTCAGTAGCGGTATTCGGTGGCAGCCCTTCAGCCCTTGCAGAAACGGTTGTACGGCATGATGCGGCAATTGCCGATCTTCAGAGAAGGGTGGCCGCGTTGGAACCGTTGCATAAGAAGACCGGTTATCAGGCAGTTATTCAGCCTGCTGTTCCTGATCTCATGGCCCTTACGTCACCGGTCCCTGGAATGGCTGAGGTCATCGACTGCGATCTCCCGCAGAGTAACGGCCTGTCAGATGAGGCCCTGGTAAAGGTGCCAAAGCAGCCGGTTCTTCCGGTGATGGATGCCATGGAGATGGGATCCATGAAAATCTCCCCTGACAAGGAGTACACGCAGACCGAGGCGGCGGTAGCTCTCGGGGTATCGGTATCCACCATGCGGAAGCATATCAAGGACGGGAAGATACCTGCACGGAAAGTAGGCCGTTCATGGCTGATTCATGGCAGCGATATCATATCCCGCCAGTCCGGGGTATAACATACCGACCAGAGACTATTTCTCTCCCCGTGTAGACGTACAATATACCGAGGCATTCTCCGGTGTGGCTGGTGGGGTCAGCACTGGACATGCCCTGGGATGCAGCATGCAGGGGGAGCATGCGTTTACATACTCATATTCTGTGTCAGGTGGCGATTGTACTCGTGATATTGCCGGTGATTATGATGCCGCCGCAGATCTCCGGTAGTCCTGATGAAGTTATTCCAACCAGGAATCTCCTGATTTTATCCACGTATCCGGATGATATCCCGGTGCTTTCGATGGAGGAGGCCACCCCGGCTGATCCAACGGTGGTTCCTACTCCGGTGCCGACTCCAATCCCGGAACCGTCTGTGGCTGTTGAGGCTGACCAGGCCACAAAAAGGCAGGTACAACCGCAGAGCATGGGGAGAGGATATGTTGAGGCACACTTTTCAACCTCGGTGAACAGCCCGGAGATGATGATAGAGGACAAGCAGCGGTACATGGCATCAGGTCTCTTCAATGTTCATATTATCCACGAGTATGCCGGCTAATCCGGATACGTACCTTTAAATCCGTGAAAGTAAACCTAGTAAGGCACAACGGGCCTGTGGTCTAGCTGGTTATGACACCGCCTTTTCACGGCGGAGGTCCGGAGTTCGAATCTCCGCGGGCCCATTATTCTTCTTTTATTTCGTCGATTGGTTTGGATATTCAGATTCTGGGTTAATAATTTCTTGATCTCGATCAGAGTATCATTCATTGATTCTGATGAAAATCCTTCATATTTTGTTCATTCGTACAGTTCTGATCCAAATTATCACTGAAAATCCTTTCAATGGATGAATTTTTATCTTCAGTTATTAAGTGGGCCACTACTCAAAAATCTTTGAAAAAC
>JAJRBL010000121.1 GCA_028679485.1 Methanospirillum sp.
CCGTGAGAACCTCGTTCATCATGGATTCGAGTGTTTCCGCAGCAGTATCACGCGAGATTTGCCGCGTATTTACATTAACACGTTCGAATATTCCTTTTTTCAGTTCATCGAGAAGTCTTACCTCTGCATCTGAGAAAAGTGGTTCGACAACCTCGTAGAGGTACTCATGGGTGGAGTAATTGTACGTTATCCTGATATAGGCATACGGGGGATTAACCGGGTACACCTCGATCTCTTCTGTCCCGGGAGGAGGCTGGAACGTGAGATCCACCATCATCCCATGGACTTTTGGATCGTACTTCTCCCGTTTCCTGGAGAGCGGGGAGATGCTGCCCAGTTTATGGAAGAGGGACTTTTTCTCTATTGATTCCGGTTTTCCTGATTCTGATGACTTAGAGTCGCCTTTTTCTTTTTTCTTGCCCAGACGGCGGACGGGTGACGGTTTCCCCGGCGTTATCTCCTTTTGACCCGGTATCTTGTCTGGTTTTTTAATTTTTACCTGAACCGGAGCAGGTTTCGGAGGAGAAGCTGTTCCTGTCTTCCCCTTCTTTTTCACCTCTTTTGCCGGTTTTTTAACTTTCCCAACCCGTAACTTCATGATAATCCATTACTGGTCGGGTACGACAGCGTAATTTCCCCCATAACAGCCTCGACACATCCCTACCATAAGAGACACCCCCTCTCTTCTTTAGTACCATAATTACATAAACCAAAATATAATCATACCGTACTGTAGTTACCACGAACGTGCAATCATGTCTGAAGAATCTGACGACAAGAACGAATCCATGGTCCGGACATATGTCGGGAGAAACCGAACCGGAATTAACGGGTTTGATCTCGCCCTGGATGGCGGTTTTCTCCCGGGAAGCACCATCCTCCTCGTCGGATCGGCCACCTCGGGGATCGATCAGTTTGCACGTCAGTTCTGGGAAATTCTCCCTGAACACCGGAGTTTCTTCATGCTTGACGGGTACCTCCTGGAAGGGATGATCCATGCCAGGGGGATGACTACCGGGGAAATATTTGCCAATGCCGGGAACGGGGGATTGATCATCGATTCTCTCTCTACCCTTATCATGCGTGAAGGAATAGACCCCGTTCTTGCAGGGGTGGTCTCCTGCCGGGCACGTATACAGGCATCAGGGGATAACGCCCTTTTTACCCTGTATAATGACCTTCATGCGCCGTATAACGAGATCCTCCTGGTACGGCTCAGTGACGTGGTGATCCATCTCCACGAGGAGGTCCATGGAAACGAGATCATCAGGATGCTTGATGTTAAAAAACTGACCGGTCTGCAGCCACCCACCCGGCGGCTCCCTTTTATTATTTCAGGAAAGGGAATTGAACTATCGACAACCTCGCGTGTCGTATGACTACATCCAGTCAAGCATACGACGGGTGATACTACGGCGGGGTTTCTCCTCTTCTTTCTCCGCGTTCTCATCGGTGTTTCCAAACCGGGAATTTATGTCTGCAAAATCGATGTAATCCGGATCTTCTGATACGGGTTGCTCTTCAGCAAGGATTATCCCTGACGGGGCGGTCTTTCCCCGCATTCCCGGGAAATCCCTGCCCTCCGTGGGACCGGAAGACAGGGATCCAGCCTCGTTATCTTCAGGCTCCGGTCTTTCGATGGACCCCTCCGGATCCTTTCCGGCACGGACCAGAAGGTAATCAACATAATGCTCCGCTTCTTCACGGAGATCAGGCGGCAGTAACGCAATCTTCTTCTCAAGGGTCATCAGGGATCACCGGAAGGAGTTGGCAATGGACAAAACCCTGCATGCATGCTCGGCAAGCGAGGTATACAGGTATGCCTCTTCGAGGGTTTTTCCTGTTGCAAATGTTCCGTGTCCGCGGGCGATACACAGGCCGGTCAGGGCAAGGCAATCAGCCACGTCTTCAGCAAGTTCGCTGCTGCCCGGTTCGCCGACTGCTATAGGAATGGTCGGGCAGAACATCTTCCCTTCACTATCGAGCGGGTTTATCTCATCATAGACCAGGGAGGCTGCAACCGCACAGGGAGGATGGGCATGAACGATGGCCTGATGGCGTGTCTGCTGGTACACGCTCCGGTGAACCCGCCATTCACTCGAAGCAGCAGATGGTACATCACCAAAGAGGGGAACCCGTACCAAATCGCCGGTGTCATCCAGGTACGAACCTGACCGTGTGATCAGGAAGCTCTCCTCCCCGGTCCGGATACTCATGTTCCCAAAGTTCCCCCCGACCAGGTGTTCTGCAAAGAGCCGTTTCCCGATCCGGGTAAATTCATTTACTTCCATGATTCAGACAAACCGAATTCCTACATCTTTCATCCGGTTAAACCGTGCAACATTGAGAAGAAGCGGTGTGAGTCCTTCAACAACGTGTGAACAGCTGAGGGGACCTGCATCATAGGATCGTAACCTGGAGACCTGGTTCACGAGGTCCATGACCGCCTTTTTCGATTCCGGATCATCACCGCAGACCGGCACTGAGTATTCCAGTTCGCTTTCGATATCCCGCCAGCGGTTTCCCGCGATATTATTGAACGCCGTGCATATCCTGGTTGAAGGAGGAAGGATTCTCCGGAGATAGAGGGCTGCAGAGCCTTCCGCAGGCGGACTATACACAAAACAGTCCCTCCGCTCCATCGGGTTGACCGGACTGACCACGATCTTCTCCTCC
>JAJRBL010000122.1 GCA_028679485.1 Methanospirillum sp.
CCTCTCTTTTTTGTATACATTACTATTATCTGGTAGTGACGGCAATGAAATAAGGCATGATGGGCCTGTGGCTTAGCCAGGATATAGCGTCGGGCTTCTAACCCGAATGTCGGGGGTTCGAATCCCTCCAGGTCCGTATCCTTTTTTTGAAAAAATTAGATGGTTCTGCTGATATGGAGAACCTGATCGTAGAAGTGGTACCTGGTTCCATCCATGAAGGAGACATTTGCAGCAATCCTGTCCATGCAGTTATTGGATGCCGAAAAGGTCACTTCATCTCCCACCCTATTCCCGAGATTCTTTGTCTCTGTTGAACCATCAGGAGCAATTCTGCTTACCTGCAGTTGTTTGATGAGATTCTGTCCGAATCCTCCCCTGAATTGAACATCTATGCTGCTGATATCTACATTTGCCTGGATCTCCACCGATTTGTTTGACGGGATCTCCTGGATCGTGGCTGGAACAAGATACGGCGATTGTGCTATGGCAGCACAGGGATCTGCCGGGGCTTTATAATCCGCTGAACAGATCCCGACGATATATTCGGTTTTTTCATTCAGGATCTGATAACTGGCACCGGTTTTGAAGAATGCCGTAGCCGTGACCTGATCTCCGCATCCGGAACCATCCAGAACCACCGATTCACCGATAATATTGCCCAGGGATTTGGTCTCTGTGGTGCCATCAGGTCTCCTTACCTGCACCTGTATCTCCTTCAGGAGGGTCTGGCCAAGACCACCTCGGAAGGTAGCCGTGATATACTTTCCTTCCTGATCCAGTTGGACCGATACGGTGAGGTTAGCCGGTGGAGTAGTGATATCAGAGGATAAAGACGGTGCTCCCGTCCCGGAGGCAAGAGCAACTCCTCCCGCCAGCAGGACCAGGCCGCATATGATACAAAACAACATTCTAAAACTCACTGCCATGTGAGTGAATCCTACCGCTACCTATTTCAAGATTATGAAATGAGTAACTAAAAAAAGAACTGGACGAAAGAAGATTATCCGGTTATTCGAGGATAATATTCTGGATATCGTGTTCCCGAAGAGCAAGCATCTTCGTCCGGTTCAGGTTTTTTCCCGCTTTTCCGATAGCCCGTCCCCGGTCTTCATCGCGAATCACGACATGAGCGATCTGTTCACCATGGTAGTCTGAGAATTGTACTTCAACCACCTGGGCAGGATGAAAGCAGTTCCTGAGGAACTGGGCAGGATCATCAGAATACTCCACCGCTTCAATCTTCTTTCCGAAGGATTCCGACGCCTTTTTAATATTTACCCCTTTCTTTCCGATCGCGTAACCCATGTCCCCCGGGTTGATGATGAATATCAGGCGTTCCTCCTCACCGTCATCTATTACATCACGGCTTGCTGCACCGGTAAGGCGTTCGAACTGGGCAATAAGCGCGATCATCTCTTCATTCAGGACTACTCCCATGCAACTCGTTACCTCGTGAGGGTCAGAATATCTGAGTCACCAGACTCGATGATTGCCAAAGCACTTACCATAAATGGTTTACCGCATGCCCTTCCAAGCTGAACGCCGGAACCTTCAAAGGTATGGGATTTGACCCCTTCCTTTCCGGAAAGATACGCGGTAAAATCAGCAGGACAGTTTGCTGCCACTACTACCAGTTTCGCCGTTCCCTTCTCTATACTCTCTTTTGTTTCACTCTGCCCGAGGATAACATTCCCGGTCTTGATTGCACGCCGAAGCGATGTATTGAAATCCATATGAGATACCCCTATACTTTCTGCTTTACTACTAATTTAACATCCCCTGTTCCGAGCTGAATCGGCTGACCGACGATCACGTTCTCCGTGACACCACAGAGAATATCAGACTCGTGGGCAACTGCTGCATCAAGGAGATGGTTTACCGTGACTTCAAACGCTGCACGGGACAGGACTGACTCTTTTTCTCCTGCAATTCCATGACGGCCGATCTGTTTGACCTCTCCTTCCATGCACATCATGTCTGCTACCAGCATGATGTGGCGCACATCCACCATGATACCCTGTTCTGAAAGGGTGGCCAGTGCCTCGTTGATTATGGCGTTTCGTGCTGCTTCTATCCCCAGAACCTGGGAGATCTCGTTGATGTTGTTTGTCCTCGTTCTGCTCGTATCGACACCACGGATTGCA
The DNA here is from genome assembly GCA_028679485.1 of Methanospirillum sp. Lineage (GTDB taxonomy): Archaea > Halobacteriota > Methanomicrobia > Methanomicrobiales > Methanospirillaceae > Methanospirillum. The sequence continues at coordinate 2,145 of JAJRBL010000122.1, forward strand.
AAGACATCCTTGAGGTTGGATCCTTCGGTATACAGGATATATTCTCCCGATTCTTTTCTGACGACCACCCGTTCGATATCATCTATCCCCTGCACGATCACGCTTCGTACGTGCTCCTTGAGCTGGAAGAGATTCTGGTAACTCCCCCGGTCCTTCGGGACAAAAATAATCGTCGCTTCAGATTCATCCTTTTCAGAGTCAAAATCCCGGTAGTGCCGACGCTCACGGATCTTCTTGGGAGCATTCTCAAGAATATCCTTGACAGATATCTTTCGCTTTTCACAGACCGCCTTGTTGATATGGACAACAATCTGCATGTTTGCCATATCAGTCGTGATATCCCCGAACTCCTGGAGAGGGGCTGCTTCTATCTGCCACGAAACCTGCCTGGCCTTATCACGGTCTGTCGCATACCCTTCGCGAAGATAAATGGTCATCGTCGGAGTAGATGGCTCCTTCCTGGCATCCATTATCTCAATCAGGCGGGGCAGCCCCAGGGTAACGTTGATTTCAGCGACACCAGCGTAGTGGAAGGTACGCATCGTCATCTGGGTACCCGGCTCTCCTATCGACTGGGCTGCAACTACGCCGACTGCTTCACAGGGTTCGATCCTCGTATGCTTATATTCCTTGACCATCTGGGCAAGGATCTTTTCATAATGTTCGTCACTGACTATCCGGGAAGGATTGTCGATTCCTTCTCCTTCACGGCTGATGATGATCCGGGCAAGGGTCGTGTTCGTCCGGTGAGGAAGACCTATCGCGATTAACTTAAAAAAACGGTCTGATAACCGTTTGGTGACCGTCGGGTGTTCGGTAAGGGCCGTGAGGGATGCAAGGTGATCCCGCACAAGGGCACGGAATTTGTCCTGTTCAAACCGGTCAAGGGCTTCGAATGCGGCCTTATCAACCCATTCCGGAATTTTTATCTCTTCTTCGGGGGTTGCACGCCGCACGGTGAAGACTTCCTGTTCCATGTCTGCAGGAAGGGGGAATGTCTTCATGATCCATGACTCAAACTCTCCCCGTTTCATGAGATCATTCAGG
>JAJRBL010000123.1 GCA_028679485.1 Methanospirillum sp.
AGCGATACTGGCACGCCCATGAAAAGATCGCGGATTTTATCGGGGGAAAAAAGGGAACCACCGTCTTTACAAAAAATGCCACCGAGGCGATTAACATGGTCGCCCGGGGACTCTCCTGGAAACCGGGCGATCGGATCATCACCACGATCCTCGAACATCATTCCAACCTGCTCCCCTGGAAAATGCTCGAAAAACAGGGAGTCCATGTCGAGATCATCGGAATCAGGCAGGATTATTCCCTTGATATGGAAGCCTTCAAAAAAGCACTTGAACAACCGGTCAGACTGGTTGCAACAGCCCATGTATCCAATGTTACCGGGTATATCCTGCCGGTAGAAGAGATTACCGCACTCAGCACGGCACGGGGAGCACTGGTTCTCATCGACGGAGCACAATCCGTTCCGCATATGCCGATAGATGTATCTGCTCTCGGCTGCGATTTTTTCTGTTTTTCGGGTCATAAAATGTGCGGACCAACGGGAACAGGAGTCCTCTGGATGAAAGAACCCATCCTTGATCCCATGGTATGGGGCGGGGGGATGGTGGAGTCCGTAACTGACGGACAGATCGTCGAGGCAGGAGGATATGAACGATATGAAGCCGGAACCCCCCATATATCCGGAGGGATAGCCCTTGGAGTCGCAGCAGATTATCTGCATAAAATTGGAATGGAGCAGATACGGGAGCATGAAAAAGTCCTGATCACCAGACTGATCAATGGACTCGTAAAACTGGAGGAAATAACCGTTTATTCACCTGAATCGCCAGAGAACCGGGCAGGGGTAGTCTCGTTTACCATCAAAGGGATGCATCCCCATGAGGTCGCCCAGAAACTGGATGAACAGGATATCCTGGTCAGGTCCGGGCATCACTGCTGCCAGCCCCTCATGAATGACCTGGGATTATCCGACGGAACTGTCCGCGTAAGTACCGCTCTATATACCACGGAAGAAGAGATTGACTTTTTTATTGCCACATTGAGAGAGATAATCCGGAGTAACTGAAAAGCGGACAATCTACCTTATCCTCTCCTGATGCGAACACACCAACATGTCATCCTCATCAAGAAGTGCCATACACAAACCATTTTTTTCTGCGAGGTGAACGGCAAGGGTTGTCAGTGTTCCGGTCGTCAGGATAAGAGGGATCTGTGCAACCAGGCATTTCCGGACGATTTCAGAAGTGATACAACCAGAAAAGAGACAATAGGTTCCTGAAAAGTCACACTCTTCGATGAGTGCCGATCCGATCATCCGGTCCAGTGCCTGATCATCACCGAGATCTGTACTGGAGACCAGTTTTTTTGTTTTTGTCCATAATGATGCAAAAACCAGGCTTCTTTCGGGCTCATCTCCTGATCCGCCGGATACAAGGACTGCAGAAAAAAGATCATCACAAGCGATGGTACATGCATCATGTAAGACGGGTAATTTTGTCGTATCGATATAGGAGACAGAACCACCGCACCCTGACAGGATTGTCTTCTTTGGACCCGGACTCGTAAAGATATTCGTGGTAATAACACTTACCCGGTTTTTTTCAACCCTGATGGACTCGATCTCATCCAGTTTTTTTATGTACTGTTCGGAAAAAAGATACCCCGTAACATAGGTACCCGAATCTCCGGGTTTTACAAGCACCGTTGCTGCATGTCTCCCATTGATAAAAACGGCTGTAGGTGACTCATCATATGCGCTACAACCTTCCGGGACAGGTTTTTTCCCTGCCCGACCAATACGATAACAGGTTATCCTATTCATAATTTTATGGATTGAAAACGATAATACTCATATCCAGGGTATACAATTCTTCTGCCCTGTTTCAGGAGGCAAATGATCCATGTTACCAGAATATATGATTACCTCACCTCCTATATTGTGATATGCAGAAAAATAACCTGATGATTTCTGCCGGAAAGATACTGGCATCCTGCCTGTTACTGCTGTTATTCTCGCTACTGCTTATCGAGGGAGCATATGCTGATACTGCCTCGGAGAATAACAGGCAGATATATCAGCTCTCAAACATCTCCCTTGATCCGGCATTCCAGAAGGTAAGCCCGGGAGATACTATCAATCTATCCGTTCTGCTAACCTGTACTGGCACAGATTCCGGTACAGACCCGGCAGTAAAATTCCAAGCAACCCTCGGCCCGGTCAGGCTGATAAGCAAAAATACCTCATGGGCTCTCCCGGAACCAGGCGAATCAAAAACAATCCCGCTTTCATTCACCATTCCCTCTATTCAGCCGGGAAGATATACTCTGGATATATCCCTGGGGACTGAGGAGGAATCATCTGTCCAGAGTTCAGCGGAACAACATATCAAGGCCAGGGAGCTGATCCAGGTTACCTCACTCAAACCAGGGCTTAAACCACGCGATTGTGGATGTTCCTCCTGATGAATTACCCGTTTACCCTCAGGGGACTCCATCATCCCCATCTTCTCCTTCCGTCATCTCAGGATTTGAAGATAACCCGCTTAAATCCTCGAGAAATGATTCTACAGATGAATAGCGATCTTTTTTGAAGGTTGCAATCAGTTTTAAGAGCAGAGGATCGTACTTCTCATACGAACTGTCAAAACTACTCAACCGGTTAGTAATCGCATCAGGTTGATCACGGGAGAATTCAAGGGAATACTCTGCTCCGGTTGCAAGCCAGTACCAGATAGCACCCATCTGGAAGAGATCAGTCCGCTTGCCCGGCTTTCCAAAAAATACCGGATCGATCTGTTCGGGAGAACGGATGAATATCTGTTCCATCTCCCCACTTCCTCCTGCATTTTTGAGTGATTCCCTGATAAGACCGGAGATCTTCGGAACCATCGGTTCATCCAGGAGGATATACCGGGGAGAGAGATGATAATGCCTGACCCCC
>JAJRBL010000124.1 GCA_028679485.1 Methanospirillum sp.
CGAGATTGCCGGGATACTGATCGGGAGCACGGCCATCCTTGTCGGATTCCTGATAGCCTTCCTTATCACGCTCGTCATGAACATGGCAATAGTGCATTTTTCCCGCACGGGGAAGTTGTCCGACGCCTTTAGTATCGGTTCCATAACCCGGGTTATCAGCGAAGGAATCGGCTGGGGGCAGTATCTCGTCCTTTGGATCATCACCTGGATCCTCCTGCTCATACTGATCATCATCCTCACCGGATTGTCCCTCATCCCGGTTCTCGGCTGGCTTGCCGGAGTAATCCTGGCTCCACTCTGGGCGGTCTTTATTGCAAAGATATACGCAAATATCTACGACAACCGTCCGTAAAAAAAAGAAAAGAAAATCCTCTTTTTTATGACTCCGGCTTGACGACCAGAACCGGAACCGGGCTTTTATGCACGACTCCCGTGCTGATACTTCCGAGGATAAGCCTGTCGGCCATTCCCTTGCCTGCAGAACCGACCACGACGAGATCTATCCCGGCGGTCGAGATAAATTCGATGATCGCGTCGACGGGATCGCCGACACGGGTATGAAACCCAACGGTGACTCCCTGCTTTGAAGCATGTTCGTTCACGAGACTCCTGATATGGTTCTCCTCCTGCTGAAGCATGCTGATGAATTTTACGTCCCCGGAGGGTTCCTCGATTTTAATCTCGCGTTCAGCGAGTTCTGCATATACCCGGGGGGGAATTGAGTACAGGGTATCAACCGTTGCATTATACCTTCCTGCAAGAGACAATGCATACCCGAGTGCCCGAAAACTCTCTTTCGAACCGTCAACACCTGCCAGAATATGAGTAAACATACTCTTCATTGCTGTATCCTCCCATATAATCCTGTCTTATTTCGTGCAGGATCATATCAGGAGGCGCAATGCTTCCTTCCCGGTCATGTCAGTTTTTACTCCCAGATCCCGGGCAAAAGTGTTCACCACCGCGATGGTTCCGGTGAGAAGGTCGTCGATATTCCTGATGGAGTCTGCATCCCGGGGACGTACCTTGGCTGCAGGAATGGAGAACTTCTCAAGGGCAACGACGTCCACAGCCCCGCATCCCACGAGTCCCCGTGGTGTTTCTGCAAAGACGAGGTTTACCGGTCCTATGGGGATGCAGTATCCGGTTACCGTTGTTCCATCCAGGGAGAATGTCTGTTTTTCCATGGTATTGATCTGTTCCGTAACGCTTAAGTCATTTCAGGAAGCGGCCATGAATCAGTGTTTCTTCCCCGGAAAGAGAATCCCCGCATACATCTCTTCAAGGACTCCCGTTATGGTCTCCCAGTCATGTTCTGCCACGTATTGTTCCATGGCATGGTAATCCGGGCTGCGGGAGAGGCATTCACCGATACCGGACGCGAGTTCCCCTGCAGAGAGGCCTGTAACATGCCCGCATCCGGGTATAACATGGTCTGCAGCGGCATTGAGGGGATGGATGACCGTTACGACGGGAAGCCCGCACGCCATCGCCTCGATGCAGACGATGCCGAAACCCTCCCTCTCGCTTGGAAGGACAAAGACGCGGGCATTTTTCATCCGTCCGATGACCGTCCGGTAGTCTTGGACGAAACCCGGGAGCGACACGGAATCTGACAGTTTGTACTCGCAGACCAGATTCCTGATATGGTCCATCATCGGCCCGTCCCCGATCATCAGGCAGGTGATGCCGGGATTGCGGGATGCAAGGATCCTGACTGCATCGATCACCAGTTCGGGATGCTTTTCCGGGATAAACCTCCCGACGAAGATGATATCAACCGGATCCCCTGAGGGAGGAGTCTGTTCTATCTCCCGGAGGGTTATCCCGTTAGGAACCAGGGCAGGAGATATCCCCGGATTCTCCTGCTCTATCCGTTTGATGGTAAACCCTGATACCCCGACCGATCGCGATGAAAGATAAAGGGCGATCCTCTCTATGACCCTTCCGACTGTTCCGGCATATCCGAGGTACCTGTACCAGTATTCCCCCCAGTATTCGTGCCAGGTGATGATGCAGGGTTCCTTTCGCAACCAGCCGATTATCCGGCAGGCGATGACAGGAAAGTAGGGAAAGTTCTGGCAGTCGATGATATCCACCCGCGTGCGCAAAAGAACCGGGAAGAGACAGAGGGTATACCTGAGTGCCTGGAGGATGGAACGCCTTCCGCCGGTATACAGTCCTGCCTGTCTACAGACCGGGTGGATGATGAGACCGTCACGATGGATGATTCTTCCCTGCCCTTCGGGAACCATGGGAAAGAGGTGGACCTCGTGACCCCGTTCAGCAAGCCGAATCCCGATCTCGTAGATCCGTTTCTCCACGCCGCCGATGGTTTCAGGGTAAAGGACATCATATACGAGTGCTATCTTCATCAGGTCACTGGGTCCGGTTTATCTACATATAGACATCAGGACAAATGAATGATAGAGATGCGGTGTATCTCGTTTGCCGGTGCAGGCATCAGGGAAAGGAAGAGGTACTGCAGGGAAACCAACGGCCTTGTGACCGATCTTGTCCAGGAAGCGATATGGGCACTGTACCAGCCCGAGGAGATCATTCTCTGCCTGTCAGATCCCTCTGCAGCAACCATAGCATCCGAACTGGAGAGAAGGGGGGTCCGGTTACAGAAACTCTGGATACCTGGCGGGACAGACGAAGGCCAGTTATGGGAGATATTCTCCATCATCTGCGGCGCAGTGAACGACGGGGAGAAGATACTCTTCGACATCACTGCCGGTTGCCATTCTCTCCCCTTCATTACCTTTCTTGCTGCATCGTACCTCCGCTCAACACGCGGGATCAGCCTCAGCGGCATCATCTATGCTCCGGGATGCAGGGACGACGGGTTCTGCCGGTTTGTCGATCTGCGGTCCCTCATGCATGTCCTCGACTGGATAGCGGGAGTGAATGCGGTCAACCGATCCGTGGATGCGGAACCACTGCGGGATCTCCTCTCCGGGATGCAGAACTCCATACACCGCCGGAGAGAGGATCCCGATCCGCCAACCCACCTGACCGGATGGTCGACGCTGCTCGGGCAGTTTTGTGACGCGGTCAGGCTTGCGAGGCCGGTCGAAGCCATGTATGCGGCCTCCGGGGTCGTGAAAGGGATTGAGCCGGCGAGCAACGAGTTGTCCAGGTATGCCCCATCGCTTGTCAGGGTCATTGCGGGAACATCCTCTCTCTCCGGTCTGGCTGCAGAGCCTGAAGAGAGTTGTTCGTACGGATATGTCAGAAAACAGATCGTCCTGATCAGGTACCAGGTCGAAAAGGGTCTCTGCCTGCAGGCTGTTACTCTCGGGCGTGAAGTATTGATCACCCTTTTCATGATAAGAATGGGAAAGGGAGATGAATGGAGAGATGCCGATGCCAGGCACCAGTTCTCCCGGACCCTGACCGGGGGATCGCTCTCCCTCCAGCACCAGGACTTCGAAAGAACCCGGTATTCCGATGATTTAACCCGGATAACCGGTTGGAAAGAGTTAGTCAGGATCTGGATCAGGGTATCTGATCTCAGGAATAATCTTGCCCATTGCGGTATGAACCTGCGGAACGATAGTATCCGGTCCATAAAACGCCAGGCATCAGATATACTCCCTGATATTGAACGGTTCAGGGAGATCTGCACATCCGGGTAAAAAAAATTACTGGAGATCCCTGAACTGGGGCATGGTAGCCCTGATCTCTTTTCCGACCGATTCGATGAGATGCTCTTCGTCAGCCCGGGTGAGTGCAGTAAATACCGGCCTGTTCACCATGTTCTCAAGCATCCACTCCTTTGCAAACTCGCCGCTCTGGATCTCCTCGAGGATCTCCTGCATTGCATGGTAGGATTCATGCCCGATGACCCGGGGACCCCGGGTCAGGTCGCCGAACTGTGCGGTGTTGGAGATGGCATTCCTCATCCTGGTAAATCCGCCCTCGTAGATCAGGTCTACTATGAGTTTTGTCTCGTGGAGAACCTCCAGGTATGCCATCTCGGGTGCATACCCTGCCTCGACCAGGGTCTCGAATCCTGCCCTGATAAGCGAGGTCATCCCTCCGCAGAGGACGGCCTGTTCTCCGAAGAGGTCTGTCTCGGTCTCTTCGCGGAAGGTGGTCTCAAAGACGACCGCCCTGGTTGCACCGATACCTTTTGCGTATGCAAGGGCGATCTTTCGTGCATTCCCGGAGACATCCTGCTGGATGGCGATCAGTGCAGGGACTCCCTTTCCCTCGGTATAGGTTCTCCTCACCATATGGCCCGGTCCCTTCGGGGCGACCATTACCACGTCCACATCGGCAGGTGGGACGATCTGGCCGAAATGGATGTTAAATCCGTGGGAGAACATGAGGGTCTTCCCCTTGGTAAGACCTGCTGCAATACTTTCCCGGTAGACTGCACCCTGGATCTCGTCAGGGATGAGTACCTGGATGATATCTCCTTTTTTTGCTGCTTCAGCAACGTCGAGAACCTTAAACCCCTCTTTTTGTGCAAGATCCCTGCTCTTCCCCGGTCGAAGCCCGATGATAACCTTAAGACCGCTGTCTTTCAGGTTCAGTGCCTGTCCTCGTCCCTGGGATCCGTAGCCGATCACTGCAATCGTCTTCTTGGCGATGGCTGTCATGTCGGCATCTTCGTCGTAGTATTTCTGGACCATGATAACCTCTGAACAAACCTTCGTCACAGTTTGGAAGGCAGGTATTATCTTTGTTGCTTCTGCCCTGACTTTTTTCGCGGCAGTAAACAGGAATTGGATCCGTGGTGCATCTTCGCGCATAATTTGCACCACCCCCTCCGGCGGAGTGCTTATCTCACCAGAGACCAAGAGTTCTGTCAGTAGATTCCCATGCAGTATGAAATCAGGTATAAACCATCGTATGCACTCCTTGAAGTAACACTCGCGCAGGGTGAGTCGATCACTGCCGAAGCGGGATCCATGACCTGGATGCAGCCCTCGGTTGAAGTCCATACGCATATGCGCAAGAAAGGGCTCCTCGGGACCATCGGAATGGCTCTTATCGGGGGTCAGAGCTTCTTTGTGAACGAATTTACCGCCTCTGCAGGAGAGGGGAAGGCAGGATTCTCCGCAGCCCCGCTCGGTGACGTGGATACCCTGCAGGTCTCCCCGGCAAAGGGGTTTATCATCCAGAAGGCTGCGTATCTCGCCTCGGAAAAGACGGTCAATCTAGATGCCGAATGGCAGGGTTTTACTAAGGGACTCTTCGGCCAGGGTCTCTTCATGATCAAGGTCTCCGGTGAGGGGCTGCTCTTTATCAATACCTTCGGGGCTATCGACAAGCATATTCTCGGGCCAGGGGAACACCTGATCGTGGACAATTTCCACCTGGTGGCATTCAGCGACTCCTGCCAGTACGTGGTGACCAAGTTCGGCGGCTGGAAAGAGACCCTTCTTGGGGGGGAGTTCCTGGTGACCGATATCACCGGGCCCGGCGAGGTGTATATCCAGACAAAGAACATCCGGGAGATGGCTGACTGGCTCTGGACAATCATCGAACCGCGGGTTCAGGCAAAAGCCCGCTGATCC
>JAJRBL010000125.1 GCA_028679485.1 Methanospirillum sp.
AAGCTGTGGTAAAAAAAGGATCTGATTTCTGCTTCAACTCCTCTTTCCCATACAGGAATTTACATCTTTACCGAGGCAACCGATTGCATCGGAGCGACATCTCTGGCAATGTGACATCTGTCTGACATATGGTCTGCATCTCTCCTGCATGGCAAGTTTTTCTTCCATCGTCGGTGGAGCGATATGTGCAAATTTTGCCTGAGATATTAAGGGTATGATATTGTGGATGTATACCCCCATTTCGCTGATCTTCTTTGCGATATCCGGGATATGGCTGTCGTTAATACCGGGGATATATACGGTATTAATCTTGATGAGCATCTTGCGTTCCACGGCCATCTGTATTCCTTCAAGCTGCCGCTTAATCAGCAATTCACCCATTTCGTGGCTTGAATAGTATCTTTTCCCATTAAAATCGATATACTGGTATATTTTTGACGCGATGTCCGGGTCGATTGTATTCAAGGTAACCGTGATATTTGTTACCCCGTATTTTTCCAGAATATCTATCTTGTCCGGAAGGAGAAGCCCGTTGGTGCTGACACAGAGGATGAGATGCGGATATTCTTCATGGATGAGACGGAATGTCTCGAATGTCTCTTCATTATCCAGGGGATCACCTGGTCCGGCGATACCGATGACCTTGATATAAGGATACTGGCTGATGATCTCCCTGACCTTGTAATATGCCTGTTGAGGGGAGAGGATCTCGCTGGTAACTCCGGGTCTGCTCTCATTTACGCAATCGAATTTACGGACGCAGTAGTTACATTGTACATTACACTTTGGTGCAACGGGAAGATGGGCACGACCAAAGGTATGACTGGCTTTTTCACTGTAGCAGGGATGTTCCTGTATCTTTCGTATCTGGTCAGGGTCCCATTTTACTGCCCTGCCGTCTATTTCAGTTTCCCGGTACATTGAATCATCAGGCATTACTATCACGTTCGTCCTGAATCTATTTAATATCGGCCGGAAGAGGATCCTGTCTTTTTATCTCTTCGGGAACCGGTAACTGGCAGAGGTTTTTATTCGCACCGGTTGGTACGTTCTGCTCACGCTCCCATCGTTTCAGGATCTTTTCGATAAGTTCCTCCCTGCTGATCTCCATCTCCTCGGCTACTGATGATAACGAGGTTAATATCCTGTCTTTCGTATCAAGAGTCAGGGAAATGGTGCCTGACTCACTGCTTTCCTTCTTCTCTGTCACCTTTGTCTCCAGGCGTGGTTTTTTCACCTGCATAACCAGGTCGAGCGGAAAAATAAGCAGATAACAGGCTGAACTCCATGATGGACTGAACATAACCGTGATTGATGCAAGAGTTGCCGCTATGGGTACGATACCCTGCAGCAGTAATACGTATCGGTAGAGATCATGGGGGACCTGCCCGGCCAGTCCCTTTTTAACCATGTATACCCATTGCAGCAGAAAGAGCAGTCCGAGTATGAGCAGATTGAGGTGGAAGAAAATTACTGCCGCTTTCTGGGTATGATCATCCCCTGACAACGTGGTCGTAAAAGGGAGAAGACAGGTGATAAAAAGGATGATGAAGGTAAGCCTGATAAGCATCGGATCGACTTTTTTTACCATGGCAAATATCCGGTGATGCGAAGTCCAGAATGCGGCCATGATAAAGAAAGCAAGGGCAAAATGGAATAACTGGGGGAACATCACATGAAAAACCTGGTCTGGAGCAAGATTTACCGATTTATCAGGAAGAGCAAGGCCCAGAACCAGTATCGTCATGGCAATTGCAAAGACCGCATCGAAAAAAGCTTCCAGCCGGTGCGGCGTCTGTTCAGAATCCGGGGAACGAAGGATGTGATATATGTCACTCGTATGCATCTGAATATGTTGGTATCAGAGGTGGATGAAGGTTTATATGGTTCAAATTAACATGACGTCCTATGAATAACACTGTTTTCCAGGACGTAACCGGTGATCAATGGGAGATGTTGGTGGAAAGGAATGAACGACCGGTCTTTGTCATGTTCTATACTCCTTCCTGTAGCCACTGTACGAGGATAATGCCATATATTGAAGAGATTTCAAAGGAGTATATTGACCGGGTCACCTTTGTCAGGTTGAATCTTCTCAATTATGAATACGTTGGCAGCAGGTACGGGGTGATGGCAACACCCACCTTTATCTTCTTCTGCGGAGGAAAACCGGTTCAAACACGTGTAGGTGCCATGTTCCCGGCAATGATAAAAAAAATGGCTGAAGAGATGGCCGGTCACGGGGAGGAGTGCCGGCTTTCATCGACTGACTGGAAATACGAGATTACCGGGTATGGATAGGTTATTCTTTTTCTTTTTCCGGAGTCGAAAGACTCTCTCCGGTATTTTGTTCTTCTTCAGTAACGATATCAAGCCCCGAGGGTACCAGGAGATAGGCCAGTTCCAAGACTCCATTCTGGAATGTCCTGACGCATGAAGATTCCACAACCGGGGGGAACGGTGCAGAACTCCGGTACCTGATCATCCCATCAAACCCTATGATATGGAGGGTATTTTCTGATATCGCTACGTTGATGTGCTCATCAAACAGGCCTTTTAGTTCGCAGGTTGCGATAACCTGCTCGTTCAACTGTACAACCTCTATCGGCGGATGTTCAATATCATGGCCCGGCCCTGATCCTCCGGTTCCCGGAAAACCCGGAGGGAGGTTTCCGGCCATAATAATATTGACTCCGATTACTCCAGGTCTGATCTGTCCCTGGCTAAAAGCCTGGGACAATATTTTTTTCAGGAGATCTTCCATGTTTCTGAAGTCTTCAGGAGGGGTTTCGCTCATAATGTTGTGTTCTCCCTTTACCATAGGGTTTTATCTCTTATCAAGTTCCCCGGAAAGGTTTTTGATAAGGGCAAAGTCGATATTATTTCTGTTGTACAATTCATTGTATAATGCCTTCACGCGTTCATCATCCTTGTGTTGCTCCTGTTTGTGCAGGATCTTGGCTGCTTTTATCAGGATATCCTGCTGGTCCTGGTTGTATAGGATCTCCCATGCCTGTCTGGCATACCGTTCCTTTGCCGGGGTATCCAGTGAACCTTTTACCCTGTTGAATGCTTCGCTGAAATGCTTTCCGGTAACCCTGACGTTTGAGATTGCTTCCTCCATCTCCCGGGAGTTTCTTCCTTCCATGAGATGGATAAATTCCCGCATTGCTGCCAGTTTTGCCTCGCGTATCAGTGCCTCTATATCCGCCCCGACAAATCCTTCGGTTCCTGCAACGAGTTCATCGATGGTGATGTCGCTGGTCAGCAGGGTATCCGCATCCTTAAGATATACCTCGAAGATCTTTCTTCTCCCTTCCGAATCCGGCGGAGGAACATAGAGATGGCGTTCAAGTCTGCCTGGACGAAGTAATGCATCATCAAGCATATCAGGCCGGTTTGTAGCTGCGATGATGGTTACATTCTTCAGTTCCTCCATCCCGTCCATCTCCGTAAGGATCTGGGATACGACACTCTCGGTAACATGGGTTGCATCCGAGTATGAACCCCGTTTCGGAACCAGTGCATCGATTTCGTCGAAGAATATGATAGAGGGTGCTGCCTGGCGTGCTTTTCTGAACACCTCCCTGATCCCTTTCTCTGATTCCCCGACCCATTTTGAGATAAGTTCAGGGCCCTTCACCGAGATGAAGTTGCACTCGCTTTCATGTGCCACCGCCTTTGCCATCAGGGTTTTTCCCGTTCCCGGCGGGCCGAAGAGGAGAATGCCTTTTGGTGTTTTGGTCTGGAGCTGATGGAAGAGCTGGGGGTACCTGATAGGCCATTCTACTGCCTCACGCAGTTCTTTCTTCACCGGTTCGAGTCCTCCGATCTGGTCCCAGGTCACATCCGGAATTTCGATCAGCACCTCACGCATTGCCGATGGCTCGACATGACTGAGGGCATACTGGAAGTCTTCCCGGGTAATCCTGATAGATTCAGTCAGTTTTTTATCTATCTTCCCTTCCTTGCGATCCTTGGGATTAAGTTTTTCCAGTACTTTTCTCAGGGCATGCATGACAGCCTCCTTAACGGTCAGGCTGATATCTGCCCCTACGAATCCATGCGTCTGGTTTGCAAATGGCTGAAGGAATAACCGTTTCTTGATGGTTGTATCGATCTCATTCAGTTGTTTCTGAAGATCGCTCTGTTTTCGTACGAGTTTCTTCTTCTCCTCTTCGTTTTGCCCGGGTTTTATCTTCTCATTGAGATCCGAGATCTCATCGGTTAGTCTTGTCCTCTGCATCCGTTCATCCCGGGTGAGAAGATCGTCATCGACGATAATATCTGAGATCTCAATCGGAACCCGGCGGGAATGGATCTGAAAGATAGAAAGACGCCCGTTAACATCCGGAATTCCGATCTCTATCTCCCGGTCAAATCTTCCTCCCCTCCGAAGGGCGGGATCGATGTTGTCTGGCAGGTTTGTTGCTGCGATAACGATAACCCTGCCCCGGCTTTTCAGGCCGTCCATCAGTGAGAGCAACTGGGCTACGATTCTCCGCTCTACCTCTCCCTTGGTCTCTTCCCTCTTCGGGGCGATCGAATCGATCTCATCGATAAAGATGATAGACGGTGCATGCTCTTCCGCTTCCTCAAACACCTCCCTGAGCCGCCCCTCGGATTCACCGTAATACTTGTTCACGATCTCAGGGCCTGAAAGGGTGATGAAATGGGCATTTACCTCGTTTGCAACTGCCTTTGCGATGAGGGTTTTCCCGGTCCCCGGGGGGCCGTAGAGTAACACGCCTTTCGGAGGTTCTATCCCGAGATCGGTAAAGGTATCCGGGTTTCTCAGGGGGAGTTCAATCATCTCCCTGACCTGAGATAGTTCCCGATCAAGACCCCCGATATCTTCATAATGAATGTCCGGGATATATTTCTCCTTCTCGTCTCCGGTTTGTCGATCTTCTTTTTCTACGTGTTCTTTCTCTCTTCTTACCTTTCGTTCCGCCCCGGTTACCTTAACATCCGCCCTCGAGGTAATAACTACCGGTCCTTCAGGTTCAGTCCGCTCAATCATTACTTGCACATAGTTCGTGAACGAATTGCCGAAGGATCGGAAGATATCCAAAAAGGGATCGTTCTGGTACCCGACCGGAATCCGGTATGCTTTTCCCGGAAAGACCACTTCGTTCTGCAGGTTTTGTGCCAGAACCTGTTCCAGTTCGCGTGGATTGACACCCGCTGTATCCTGTACAATCCTGAACTCTACCTTTTTTGCTTCTCTTGTTTCACGTCTTCTAACAACAGCCTGTTCCTGTATCCCTACTCCTGCCCTTCTTCTGACATTCCCGTCAATATGGATGACATCAGCCCACGGATACGGGGAAGGGTATACAACCGCGTAGGTTTTGGCAACCCCTTCGATTTCAATCACATCCCCCCGTGAAATGCCAAGTTTTTCCATGGTATCCCTGGATAACCTGGCGATATCTCTTCCGACATCCTCGTTCTGCAGTGCTTCCTGAACGATAAGTGTTAAATCACGAATTTGAGACATAGAATAACTCCTCGTGTAGCATTCACCTAAAGTTACTCTATAATATTATATAAATTTAATGCATCGGGGTTCTGGTGCGTTGTCGTGACTTGCGAATATACCGTTCCTATCCTGCCGCTGTATTCCGGGTTGTGGCGGAGCAATGATCAGGCTCTCTATCCCTGTTATCAAAAGGGAGAATTATTGGAGATCTCTTGGAATAAGATTACTCCAGAACGCCTCCCTGATTATGGTACCGTTCTCTTTTAAAGATCGAAGCAGTGTGAGATTGAATGCTTTTTTATCAGATTCCAGGAGATACACATCGGTAAGATTTATGTCTCTTTTACC
>JAJRBL010000126.1 GCA_028679485.1 Methanospirillum sp.
ATCGGGGGGGATTCGGGATGGTACAGGATAACCTCAGAACCTCCTGGCGCCGATGTCATTTTTGACGGCAATGATATCGGGCAGACTCCACTCACCGTCAAGGTATACTCGACCGGCACTCCCGGTCACTCGGTCAGCATGAGACTCGACGGATACAAGGAATGGACAACGCATCTTTCAGGCAATCCCGGCCAGGGGGAGACTGTTCCGGTACCTGCCCGCCTTGTCCGGGAAGAAGTCAACGGAAGACTCTCTGTCAGTTCAGCACCTTCAGGGGCAAGAATCCAGATAAACGGGATGAGCCGGGGGTATACTCCTGTATCGTTCGATAGGCTGCCACCGGGATGGTATACCATAACCCTGTCGCGGGAAGGATATGAGAGGTGGACGAGATCGATGCGGATTGATCCAGGTGATGACGAGAAGATATACGCCATCCTTGATCCCTCTTTTGCCCCTATCACCTCAGGAACGCTCATGGTGGAGTCAACTCCCGCCGGTGCAGAGATCATCCTGGATAAGGACTCCAGGGGATACACCCCGAGAACCCTGACCCTTCCGGAAGGATCCCATTCCCTCGTTCTGAGACTCGCAGGATACCCGGACTATTCCACGAGCATCTTTATCAGCAACCGGGAGACCACCAGGATATCAGTTCCCCTGAACGGGGACACCGGGCATATCGTCGCGGTACATGACCCTCCAGAGGTCTCTCCTGCATTCTCCCCTGAAGATCTGATCTCACTTGGGGATGAGGCATCGGGATTCCTGGCCAGAGTAGGGAGAGAAGCCTTTATCGCTGAAATAAACCGGCAGGATGGAACATTTGCCAGGGACACGATGTACGTCACCGTGCTGTCGGAGAATGGAACCCTCCTCGCCGATCCGAAAGGAGAGGATCTCCGCGGAGTAAACATCACCAGTCTCTCCGACCGGAATACCGTACCCTACGGAATGGCAAGGATTGCACTGGCCAGGGAGGGAGGAGGGCTCCTGTACGAGAGTGATGTATCAAATACCACACCGGAGGGGGGTATCCTGGTGACCGCGGTCCGTCCGGAGGAGGATGGACTCATCATCGCGGCATCCCATCAATTAAGCCTCTCCCTGCCTGAAATAACCCCGTCAGCACTTGCTGCACTCGTCTCAAGGATACTGAACGGAGACGACAGCCTTGCGGGATCCCTCGGCCCTGACGGAACTATTGACCAGGTACCATCAGAAATACCGGGAGGTTCTGAAACTTTAAACAAGACAGATCAGAACGGCGTACGAAGCCTGCCAGTTATTCAGGCCCTTGCTGCACAAGACGGGGGACCTGGCTACATCAGGGATCCTGCATCAGGTTCTGACAATACATTAACCCTTACCATGGCCGGAACTGACGCGGCCGGCCAGACCAGGTGGTCGTGGATACCTGCCGGGAGAACTGGCCAGAACGGGGGATCAGAAACGATATCCTCCTGATCCTGAAGTACCCGGGGGTTACCAGCCCGAAGGAAAAGAGGGTAATCACGGATACGACTCATACCTTCTCCTGGTATTTGCAGATGAACCGACTATGAAAATGAGGTGGGAAGGATCCTGTCACCGAGGAGACCATGAATCAGGATCACTTCTTCTGAAGTTTATTCCGGACCATCCGGGCCTGCAGACCATAGTACCGGGAGAAACCAATAGCATCGGTCTGGTCTATGGTGGTTGAATCAAACGATGCAACGTCGATGGAATAGAACGAGTCAGGGGATGATCTTCCAAGCACGGTCACTGAACCCTTGTACAGCCTGATATCAACGGTTCCGTTCACCCGTTTCTGGGTGGTGTCGATGAACGCATTCAGGGCATCCCAGAGAGGTTCGTAGATAAGACCATAATACGCAAGCTGGGCCCACTTGGCATCGACACCCTGCTTGAAGGCATACTCTTCCCGGGTCAGAACCAGGCGTTCGATATCGGCATGGGCGGCCAGAAGGACGGTGGCTGCCGGATGTTCGTAGATTTCGCGGGCTTTTATCCCCAAAACACGGTTTTCCATCATATCATTACGGCCTATTCCATGACTGCCGGCGATCCGGTTCAGTTCGCGGATCAGATCCACTCCCTTCATCTTCTTCCCGTCAAGGGCAACCGGGACACCTTTCTCAAAGGTTATGATGAGTACCCGGGGGGTATCAGGGGCTGACATTGGTGAGATCGTCCATGCATAGATCTCTTCGGGCGGATGGAACGCAGGGTCCTCAAGTCTTCCTCCCTCGATAGAACGGCTCCAGAGGTTCTCGTCCATCGACCAGGGTTTCTCCTTGTTAACCGGAACCGGGATACCATGATCTTTTGCATACCCGATCTCCCATCCTCTCGTCATGTTCCGTTCACGGATCGGGGCGATGACATCAAGTCCTGCGGAACGGAATACCACGTCGAACCTGAGCTGATCGTTTCCTTTCCCTGTACACCCGTGGGCAACCGCGACGGCCTTCTCCTTCTTCGCTACCTCAACGACTGCTTCAGCGATAACCGGACGGGCCAGGGACGTTCCCATCGGATACCCTTCGTAGAGACCGTTAGCCTTGATGGAAGGAAACAGACAGCGATCCACAAAGGCATCAATGAGATCGATGGTATAATGCTTGTCTGCTATCTTCTTCCCTTTTTCTTCTGCTACGGAGATCTCTTCTTTCCGCTGGCCGACATCGGCGGCAACAGTTACCACCCGGTCAAACCCGTATTCTTCTTTCAGAAGGGGGATACAGATGGACGTATCAAGACCACCTGAATATGCCAATACTACAGTTCCTTTTCCCATTGCTATGTCACCGGTTATTCCTAATATATGGGTACCAAAGAGCAAAAAACCCGAGGGAGAAGGAGAGGAAAAATATCAACAGCCGAGATAATGCTGCAGGGGTTCAATCGTCAGGTTCTCTTCCCTGACCGTGTTAATCGCTTCAGCTGCTGCCACCGATGCCTGCAGCGTGGTGATATACGGGATACCATAATCAACGGCAATACGCATGATCTGCTGGTGATCGTGCCGTGACTGCTTGTCTGCAAAGTTATTTATTATAAGGCTTATTTCACCAGCCCGGAGCATATCCAGAACATTCGGGGAACCCTCCTGGATCTTGCGCACGAGATTTGCCTGGATGCCGTGTTCTGCAAAGAACTCAACCGTCCCGCTTGTTCCATAGATAGAAAGCCCGTTATCCCTGAACGTTCTGGCTACCGGCAGGATCTGATCCTTGAGATCGTCGGTGACCGAGATGAAGATGTTTCCGGATCTTGGAAGACGGTTATGTGCAGCGATGCTTGCCTTGTAATACGCACGCCCGAAGTCGTAGTCTATCCCCATCACTTCCCCGGTCGATTTCATCTCAGGGCCCAGAACCGTATCAACGCCGGGAAGTTTGTTGAACGGGAGCAGGACCTCCTTGACCGCGACATGCCTGATCTCCTGCTCCCTGAAGGGGAGATCGGAGAGTTTCTTCCCCATCATAACCCTGGCTGCGATCTTTGCCAGGGGAATGCCGGTTGATTTAGCAACAAAAGGGACCGTCCTGCTTGCCCGGGGGTTGGCTTCCAGGACATAGACCACCTGGCCCTGGACAGCAAACTGGATATTTACCAGCCCGACAACCCCCAGGCCAAGTGCAATCTTCCGGGTATAGTTCCTGACATCAGAGAGGATGCCATCTGATAACGACTGGGGAGGAATGACACAGGCAGAATCACCTGAATGAACCCCCGCAGCCTCGATATGCTCCATTATCCCGCCGATGATCACATCAGTGCCATCACAGACCGCGTCAACATCAAGTTCTATGGCATTCTGAAGGAACCGGTCAATAAGAACCGGATGGCACTTAGACACCCTGACAGCTTCCCGCATGTAGGTAGAGAGTTCGGCTGCATCATGGACTATCTCCATTGCACGCCCGCCAAGCACATAGGAAGGGCGGACCAGAACCGGGTAACCGATCTTGTCTGCTGTTTTATATGCCTCCACTTCACTG
The DNA here is from genome assembly GCA_028679485.1 of Methanospirillum sp. GTDB lineage: Archaea > Halobacteriota > Methanomicrobia > Methanomicrobiales > Methanospirillaceae > Methanospirillum. The sequence continues at coordinate 4,011 of JAJRBL010000126.1, forward strand.
TATGCCGAACCGTTCGGAGGGGTGGGGATCTTCAGATCATCAAGGAGGATACTGAACCGGTCCCGATCCTCAGCCATATCCATCGCGTCAGGCGTGGTTCCGAGGATCCGGGTCTGAAGACCAAGCCGTTCGATCTCGCTCTTCAGGGGAACTGCCTGGTTTACGGCATTCTGACCGCCAAACTGTACCATTACCCCGTAGTAATCATCTTTCTGGATGATATGCGAGATATCTTCAAGAGTCATCGGTTCAAAAAAGAGCCGGTCAGAGGTGTCAAAATCGGTAGAGACCGTCTCGGGATTATTGTTCACCACGTGGACCTCGTATCCCTCTTCACGAAGGGCACTTACTGCGTGCACGGTGCAATAATCGAATTCAATCCCCTGTCCTATCCGGATTGGACCAGAACCAAGGATCATCACCTTTTTCCGGTTTGAATGGGTTATCTCACAGGCGTTATCCCTGAAGGTCGAATAATAATAAGGGGTTTTTGCAGGGAATTCAGCTGCACAGGTATCCACCATCTTAAAGACCGGGAGACCTGCCGTTGCTGCAATATCGTTCACATCCTTTCCGGTCAGCTGGGCTATGTCGGCATGGGAAAACCCAAGCATTTTTGCCTTCTTTATTACATCAGGATCTGGACAGGCCCTCAGTTCCCGCTCCATCTCAACGATATTCCTGATCTTTTCGAGCCAGAATGGCGTTATCCGGGTGATCTGTGTAATCTCCTCGAGAGTCATCCCCTGCCTGAACGCATCAAACAGGGTAGAAAACCTCTCGTCGGTTGGACGGGAGAGGATCATCCTGATCTCAGAGAGAACTGAATGGCGGTCAGCATCGGTGTCCAGGGATCTGATCGCCTTCAGGAAGGCCTCCTCCACGGACCTGCCGATGGCCATGACCTCGCCTGTACTCTTCATGGCCGTGGTGA
>JAJRBL010000127.1 GCA_028679485.1 Methanospirillum sp.
CTTGTTTTCTCTCTTATCGTCCTGGTTTACGTGGGAGGATCACTCGTGTCGATAGAGATCATGAGTACCATCTGGAATATCATGTCATATGCATGGCTCATGGCGATAGGTATGGCATCAGTGATACTTGCGGTCGTGGCGAACCGGCTGGGGGGAGAGATTGGAATACTGGCAGTAGGGATTGTCATCGCCGTACTGCTTCATACCCTGAATATCATTCTTGCCATGTTCAGTCCTTCCATTCACTCTCTCAGGTTACATGTCGTCGAATTCTTCTCCAAATTTTATGAAGGGGGGGGAGAACCGTATAAGCCCTTTGGGAGGGGATGAAAAGTGAATCGCCTATGTCGGATCAATCGGAACATTTATTTACCTGAACAGGGATTAGGACGTGAGTAAGTATGACTGGCTGGGAAGTACCTATCGGAGCTGCTATAGCATTTGCGGGCGGTGCAATAGCAACAGGCTGGGCACAATCAAGGATTGGTTCTGCAGGGGCCGGAACCGTGGCAGAAAGGCCCGAAGCTGCAGGAATTGTTATAGTTCTCGAGGCAATTCCCGAAACCCTTGTAATTCTGGGATTCGTCGTTGCTGCCATGATCATCATCATGGTCAAGTAACCGCATCTCTTTGCTTATTGCATCAGGCAAACCTTTCGATGATGCATGTGGTACTCTGCATACCTGGACGAGGGTGATATTCTATGGCATATGAAGATCTGGTTTGTTCGATGGAAGCAGCATCCGAACAAAAAAACCACGAAATTCTTGAGAAGGCAAACCGGGAAGCAGCAGATATACTCCGTGATTCTGAAGAAAGAGCTGCATCTGTTATCGAGTGTTGTCTTCAGGAAAGCAGACAGGCTGCCGAGGTGGAGAGGAACCGGCTCTCCTATCTTGCGAGTGAAGAGATAAAAACACGCATAGCGGAGGTAAAGAAAGAATTCTACTCCCGGGCGTTTGCCGATGCCGTGGAAGGAATCAGGGATATCCGTGAAAAGGAGTTGTATCCGTCTTTATTTAAAAACCTCCTTCTTGAAGCGGTCAGGGAGACCGGGGATGAACAGGTGGTAATTCATATCGATCCCCGGGATACGGAACTCTGCAGAAAAATCCTGGAAGAAATCCCCTTTGAGGCAACAGTCATCTCAGATATCATAACCGGCGGGGGTCTGCTGATATCGAGGGCCAACGGGAATATCCTGACCTACAACACCGCTGAATCCAGGCTTGAACAGGCAAAGGAACACTTGAAGCTTGAGGTCTATACCGGACTGGCAGGTGAATGATGGATACCGGTTATGTGAATGCACGGGTTAGGGGAATGCATTCATTTCTTCTCGATAAAAAGGCGTTCGATATCCTCATTGTGCGGCCTGACCTTGATTCTGTCATCAGCGAACTTGAAAAAACCCTGTACCGTGAGGATCTGGAACGGGCATTGGTTACAACCCCTGGTATTCACGGATTTGAGAACGCGCTCCGGTACAACCTCATAAGGACCTTCAGGAAGATACTCCGCCTGGTCGAGGGAGGTACGGGGGAGAGATATGTACGGATATTCCTTGCAAAATGGGATATTCACAATATAAAGACGATTCTCCGGGGAAAACGGGTACATGTCCCTGCTTCTGAAATCCGCGATTATCTCATTCCTTCCGGTGACCTTGACGAAGCCACCCTGAATGAACTGGTAAAACAACCCGATTTAAAGGCAGTAATAGATCTTCTGGCAGTCTGGGGTTATGAATGGGCTACCCCCCTGACTCTTCACTTCGGGGAGTTTACCCAGCGCAATGACCTTGTTATCCTGGAATACGCCCTTGACCAGTATTATTATCAGTGGGCATTATCGCTCATTGCCGGAAAAACACGCGATGAAAAGACTATCCGCGATCTCATATCCACGGAGATCGATGTAACAAACATCAAGTGTATCCTCTCGTTAAACCGGGACGGGATCGATGCAGCGGATAGTGCACAGGTTCTCCTGGAGGGGGGGAGATACCTGGATCATAACATGCTCATGATGATGGTGAATGAGCCCACCGTCACTGGTCTCTTAAAGTATCTTGAATCGACTCCGTATCGGTTTCTTCTCAAACTGCCGGTTGAGGGGAAACGGGCTCTCATGTCTGTTTATCAGAATGCCCTGGATATATATCTCATAAAACAGGGTGTAGCGGTATTCCGGTGCGATCCCCTCTCCGTATCGATTGTCATCGGGTACCTCTGGGCGAAATACAACGAGATCATCAACCTCCGGATCATCGGCAGGTGTAAAAATATCCGGATCTCACTGGAGGAGATAGAGAGGGAACTCATCTATGTATAAGATCGTGGTAATCACCGATCCCGATACCGGAGACGGGTTCAGGCTTGCCGGTGCATCCGTGATTGAAGTCCAGAATCCTGAGGAGGCTTCAAAGATCATACCCCCCGTGCTTAACGATGAAGAGATCGGGATTGTTGCGGTACGTGAAGATTTCATGGCTTGTCTTGACAAAACTCTGCTCAGCAGGATTGAGCAGTGCTACCGTCCGATTATCATTCCTATTCCTGCTCCCCGGATTGGCGGCACAATGGGGAGTTATATCGAGTTTCTGCTCAAGAAAGCCATCGGTTACAACATCGTAATGAGGAGCTGAAGATGATCAGGGGAACCATCGCACGAATATCCGGCCCGGTTGTCATCGCCAGATCGATGAAAGGATCGAGGATGTATGACGTGGTCCGGGTTGGAGAGGCTGAATTAAACGGGGAGATTATCCGCCTTGAAGGGGATGAATCGGTAATCCAGGTGTACGAAGATACAACCGGCCTTACGATCGGGGAGAAGGTGGAAAATACCGGCCTTCCTCTCTCCGTGGAGCTCGGTCCCGGACTCCTCTCATCCATTTATGACGGTGTCCAGCGGCCGCTTCCCGTGCTTGCGGAAAAATCCGGTGATTTTATCTCGAAGGGGATATCTGTTCCCGGCCTTGACCGGGGAAGAAAGTGGCCTTTTACCCCCCTGGCACGGGAAGGGGATCTCGTAAGCGGGGGAGATCTGCTGGGAACGGTCCCCGAATACCAGCTTTTACACCGGATTTTGGTGCCTCCCCGGGTTAAGGGGAAGATCCGCGAGATACATGCAGGTGATTTCACCGTGGAAGAGGCGGTCTGTATCCTTGAGGATGGAACCGGTATCTCCCTTATGCACCACTGGCCGGTGAGGAAAGGCAGGCCGTATACCAAAAAACTGGATCCCTCGGTTCCCCTCCTGACCGGGCAGCGTATCTTTGATTCGTTCTTCCCCCTGGCCAAGGGGGGAACAGCGATGATACCAGGCGGGTTCGGAACGGGAAAGACGGTATCCGAACAGACCCTGGCGAAATGGGCTGATACCCAGGTTGTCGTGTATATCGGATGCGGGGAGAGGGGAAACGAAATGACCGATGTGCTCACGGAGTTTCCTGAACTGACCGATCCAAGGAGTGGCCTTCCCCTGATCGAAAGGACCATCATGATCGCGAACACGTCAAATATGCCGGTAGCAGCACGGGAGGCTTCCATATACACCGGTGTAACCATCGCTGAGTATTATCGTGATATGGGATATGATGTGAGTCTCATGGCAGATTCGACCTCACGGTGGGGAGAAGCCCTGCGTGAGGTTTCGGGCAGGCTTGAGGAGATGCCGGGGGAGGAGGGATACCCTGCCTATCTTTCAACCCGCCTTTCTGCATTTTATGAACGTTCCGGCCGGGTAGTCTGCCTGGGGAACGGAGACCGGCAGGGTTCGGTCACGATAATCGGTGCCGTCTCGCCGCCGGGAGGAGACTTTTCAGAACCGATAACCCAGAGTACGCTCCGGATTGCAGGTACCTTCTGGGCGCTTGATACGAATCTTGCGTACCGGAGACATTTTCCCTCGGTGAACTGGATTAAAAGTTATTCGCTCTACCTTGACTCCGTCTGTGATTGGTATGTTGCCCATGTCACCAGGGACTGGAGAGAGATCCGGGATCAGGCGATGTTGCTGCTTCAGAAGGAGGTGGAACTCCAGGAGATCGTTCAGCTTGTCGGTCCTGATGCCCTGCCTGATTCGGAGAAGGTAATCCTTGAGATCACCCGGATGATAAGGGAGGATTTTCTCCAGCAGAGTGCATACAGTGAGACGGATTCATTCTGTCCGCTTGACAAGCAGTTCTGGATGCTTAAGGTCATCCTGACCTATTTCAATCTGATGGTTGCCGCCATGGAAAAGGGGGTGTCTCTCCGTTCGCTTCTGTCTGTCCCGGTAAAACCCGAGATCTCCCGGATGAAAGAACAACTCGATCCGGAGGCAAACATCAGGCTCATCGATACGCTCATGAAACAGGTTGGGGATCTGGAGGTGGAGACATGCAGCAGTACAGCCTTGTGACCACGGAGTATCGGACCGTCTCTTATGTTTCAGGCCCGCTGATTTATGTTGAGAAACCGAGAGGGGTCTCATTCGGTGAAACCGCCTGGATAACCCTTCCGGATGGAGAGATCCGGTCAGGTCAGGTGCTTGATATCTCCGGGGATATGGCCGTTGTGCAGGTATACGAGGGAACAAGTGGGATTGACAATCATCTGACAAAGATCAGGTTTACCGGCCAGGCTCCCCGCATCAGCGTATCTGTCAGCATGCTCGGAAGAATCCTGAACGGCGTGGGAAAACCCCGTGACGGGGGGCCTGAAATAATTCCCGAAGCAGAACTCGATATCGCCGGAATGCCGATTAATCCCTATTCACGCGATAAACCTGCAGAGTTTATCCAGACCGGGATATCGGCGATTGATGCACTCAATACCCTCGTCCGTGGCCAGAAGCTTCCCATCTTCTCGGGAGCGGGCCTTCCTGCCAACAAGCTCGCTGCCCAGATAGCCAGGCAGGCAAAGGTGCTGGGCGAGGGGGAGAAGTTTGCCGTGGTATTCGTGGCGATGGGGATCACGTACAAGGAGGCATCGTTCTTCATGAAGGATTTCGAGGAGAGCGGAGCCCTGAAAAGGGTGGTGTTCTTTTTAAATCTTGCAGACGATCCCACGATCGAGCGGATTGCAACTCCCCGTTGTGCCCTGACGGTTGCTGAATACCTGGCCTATATGCATGATCTCCACGTGCTGGTCATCCTGACTGACATGACCAATTACTGTGATGCTCTCAGGGAGATCTCCACTGCCCGTGAAGAGATACCCGGGAGACGCGGGTACCCGGGGTACATGTACACCGATCTCTCCACCATCTACGAACGTGCCGGACGGATTACCGGGAGGAAAGGTTCAATTACCCAGATCCCTATCCTGACGATGCCTGATGACGATATCACCCACCCGGTTCCGGACCTGACCGGATACATCACGGAAGGGCAGATCGTTCTCTCCCGCGACCAGTTCAGGAGGGGGATTAACCCGCCGATCGATTCCCTGCCCTGCCTCTCCCGGCTCATGAACCTCGGCATAGGTCCGGGAAAGACGCGTGAAGACCACCGGAACGTGGCCGATCAACTCTATGCCTCCTATGCATACGGCCGTGATCTCCGCAGGCTCGTCGCTATCGTGGGGGAAGAGGCACTGACCGATCTCGATCGGAAGTACCTCCATTTTGCGGACCTGTTTGAGAAGAAGTTCATCGGCCAGGGGAATGTGAACCGTGATA
>JAJRBL010000128.1 GCA_028679485.1 Methanospirillum sp.
GAAGATAGGTGACACACAGCAGGGGAGCAGTTGCAGCCACCATGGCCGCCCCGATACCCTGGAAAATACGGGATACGAGAAGTATTTCAAAATCCGGGGCAATTCCGCATATTGCGGATCCGAGGGTAAAAACCAGGATCCCGCTGGGAAAAATGCATCGGAGGAGGCCACGCTCTGCAATTTTTCCCATTATCAGGATGAGTCCTGCCATCATGAGGAGATAGGTGATGATGACCCAGGAGACCGTTCCGGTATCGATATCAAAGGATTCGGCAATTTGGGGGAGTATAATATTGACTATTGATCCGTCAAGTCCGTCCAGGAGCATTCCGGTTGATGCAGCAAGGAGAAGGAGTTTCTGACGGAAAGGATGGGTGATTAGGTGAGTCATGTGTCATACCTTTGGGATAAGAGGGCACATATAGGTTTGTTCATCGGGAATTACCCGGAATGCCAGTCCCTATTCCATCGGGAATAACTGTTGCTAAAGAGTTGTGCCGGGAGAAAAGGAGATTGTACCAATCTCCTCTTTCTTATCTATCTGCTCTTCCTTTTCCACCTTTACCGGGAGGAGATGGTCGGGGATCCGGGGAGGGAGGGATTCATAATACTGTGAGACAGCCCCGGTTCCGGTCATGAGAAGTGTCACGTGAACCTGGCCCCAGTCAGGGTACGAGGCCGAGTACATGACCGCTCCCTTGTCACTACCCTGGACATATACCTGTTTAAGGGAGGTACAATCTGCCTTTGTCCGTTTCACCGGATCCTTGGTCCTGCATATCCGGTACCCGATACCTGCCATCCGCTGGTCCTGGTACGACTGCATCTCATCCATTGTCATCCCTTTTTCCGAATGATCAAGGGCATATATGAGTTCAGATTCCCAGTCCGGCGACCTGGCTGAGAAGGTTGCAGTCCTGTTCTCCTCTCCCATGACCAGTTTGTCATATATCGTCCATCCGGGAGGGATCTCTGCCCTGACCCAGGCAGGTGACGGGACCTGTTGCCAACCGTCCTCTGCCAGGATTCCCGTGATTCCGAGTGACAGGATGCAGATGACCAGGAGGCCGGGGAAAAGGATTCCGTGATGATGCCTGGTATTTTGTATCGTCTTCATATAAACCTGCTTTATGAGATATCTCATTTTATTCCATATACCTCTGTCAGATTGAATCTGCAGGAATCATTCCGGGATCCTGGATAATTCAACCGGTACGCATCCGGGGATCATTTCTCTTCAGGATCTCACGTATATGCTCAATCTCCTGGATCTTTTCTTCGTACTCCCCGATAATCACCTTTTTCAGTTCTTCCAGAATATCATCCAGCGACCTGGCAAGGTGATAGATCTTTATCGGCCGCCCTTTGTTCTCTGAGATCTGCCTGACCACCTGGACCCATCTCTTCTTTATCAGGTCGGTAAGGGCTATACTCACCTCAGGCTGCCTGAGATCACACATCCTCTCCATATCACGGGACGTAAAGTCGGTATCCCTGAGCAGGAGCACAAGCACACGGGCTGAATTTATTTTTAGCCCGATATCCGAGAATAATTCTGCAATTTCTTCATCCCCCGTAGAGAATTGCAGAGAGATATAGTCGTTCGTGAAGATCCCCCGTATATTATTCAAAGAATAATATACGAGATGACAGATATAATTTCCGTTTCGGCAATCCGGGATCAGCTTATGCCAGATTCCCCCGGGTATTCTTCTTTCAGGCAAATAACCGGCTAACATCGGCAAAAGTTCCCGGGTGACATATCCATACTGATGTATACTCCTGACCATGCGAGTAAAGTCATGACTCTGCAGGAGAGATTCACATGGTAATGCACGAATGCTCATCTACCTGCCCTGGGCACCGGCTATCCGCTTCTGAAAGAACAAGTTGTCAAGGCAAGATATCCTCCCGCGTCTGGTTACTCTGTCCGGACATCTGGTACCGGGCAGAACCTGTGGGGAGACCAGAGACATATTATACCATAATTTCCGGTCTTCCGGAGAATAAAGATCAATTTACCTCTGAAAGGAAAATTTAAATCTAATCCAGCAACTACTACTCAATTTTCCAGGTACCTCTTTAGATAGAGGAGATCCGGATAATATGAATGAATATTGAACCAACAAGTGTAAAGATCTATAATAAGGAGAATCCTGAAAGTAGTACCAGTTATGGCACTCTTTAATATCATGCATAGAAACAATATCGTCCGGGACCAGATTCTTGAGGACGACACAGAAGCGTTCAACGAACTGTTTAAGATAGACTGCTTTAATGCCATGGATTCACCTGATGCCGAGGACGATATGCCGGTAAAACCGGTTGCAACCAAAATATCAATGAACCAGGAATCCCAGCCTGAACCCCAGGTTATCGCACAGGCAGATGAGCCTCATCCCGGGAATACCACCATTCAACAGCAGTCATATGAAGAAACAAAAATCTCCGTTCCTGCTGTATCCCCTCCCCGGAAAAAAGAAACGCGTAATCCTGATGAAGAACAACCACGGGATACGAGGGAATCACCGGTCAGAAGTATCAGGACTTTCGAATCAGTCCCCCCCGTTCCGAAAGAAGTATTTTCTCATCCGGAAATCTGGAACCATCCGGATATGACTTTGATTCCTCAGGCCGAACGGATCAGAACCTTCGAACC
>JAJRBL010000129.1 GCA_028679485.1 Methanospirillum sp.
ACGCCACCGGAGTCTTCGGAGAGACTGACCGGTTCTTCAAGAAGACAGGCCAGGAACCTGCGAAACTGGGAGAGTTCGACGATCTCGTCTGGTTCGAAGAGGGATCTCAGCCTGGCGAGGCATCCCATGAACTGTCCGTAGGCCTTCTGTTCCCGGGATAATCCCGGGTCAGAACCGCCTGGCTTCCCGGTCCTGATCTCAGGCATCATCCAGCGTCTGCAGATCTGCCGGAAGACCGCCAGGTACCCGGGAAGAGTGAGTCTCTCCGTGAACCGGTTGCAGTCCTGCTGGATCGCTTCGATCCAGGCGATGACCGAATCGATGGCAGCGTCCGAAAAACCAGGCGAAAATTCGTGGTCTTCAGGGGGGTTTTTCAGGGCCAGCAATGCCTCTCTCCAGGAACTGCCTCCCTCGATTCCGGCAGTTCTCACGATGGTGTCGAACGATGCAATGTCCATCCCTGGAAGCTCCGGTTGACGAACCGCACAGAACGGGCTGCTGATCAGGCTGATTACTGCTTCGCGGGGGTAGGCTTCCATGGCAAGGAGCGGGAAGAGGAGGAGAAACCCAACGACCGGTTCCCTGATGAGCGGTTCTCCGACAGAGGAATGGTACGGGACACCGAAGTCATCAAGGATATCCTGTATGGTCGAGATCCGGGAAGATAACTCCGGGAAGGTGATGGCGATATCGGAGAGAGGAGTACCCTCCCCGGCAAGGGCATGTATCTCCTCGGCGATGGATTCGAGTTCTTCCGTTGAGGACCTGAAGACCCTGGCGTTCAGGAGTCCCTCCGGGCCTGCCTCCGGTTTTTTCGCGAAGAGATCAGAGAGGGAGAAGAACTCCGGTGTCGGTTCGATGAAGTCTATCTCGTCGGTGAATACCCAGTCAGGAGGGCTGAAGAGAGTTGCATCCTTTCCTTTGGGATACTCAAACCTGCACGCTACAGAATGGCTTTTTATCGCCAGGATCAGTCTCTTCTCCCGCTCCATGATCTCAGGAAGGCGGTGGATCCTCACGCTGCCAAAGAGTGTCCCCGGCTGCGAGGAGATATGACCGGTCGTCCATTCGATGAGAGCCGGCAGGTCCAGCAGTCGGTTTGCTGCAAGTGTCTCCTTGTACGAGGTGATGGCACGCGAGATCTGCCGGCATTTTTCTGAGGTCGTGATGAGGGGGTGGGATGCAAAATCGATGCATCGCTGGGAGATGATGGATCTCAGGGAGTAGAGATCCGAGACGGTTCCGGGTGAGGGGTATCCCTGGCTGAAGAAGAACGGGATCTCTTCCCTGATACCTTCGAGCGTCGTTACCATCACGATCCGTGCCTGACCTTCGGAGATAATCCGTGTTTTTTCCCCGTGTTCTGCATGATACCTCCTGCAGAACTCCTGCAGGGTGGTGATCCGGTCCGGATTGAAGGGTATTCCCCTCCGGGTGAGCTCTTTTTTAAACTGGTTCGATAACGAGACCGTCGGAGAGATGAAGAGGTCGTTATCGGCTGGTGGAGCCTCCGAAGGCTGGTTTACCGCAAAGATATCTGCAAGGGTTTTCTGGGTCGACATGCCGTGCACTGGTGTAGGTAAGGTACATGGGAGGAGACATATGGGTTATGATCTGAACTGGGAGGGGAGAGTTCCTGGGAGGTGCAATTCAAAACCGATATGCGGATTTCCACAAAGTATACGTATACTGATTTTGGTGCAGTATGATCACCCTGATATAACCCGTGATGAGATTCTTGCCGCATTACATGTGATAGATGAGACCGGAGAGCCATATTCCCGCGAATCCAGGCAATATTCTCTTCTTTATAATAATCAGTTATCCTCTCCGAAGTATGTCGTATCGGTGGTGACATACAGAAAAACCGGAAAGGAATGTTATTGCAGGAATAATTACCCGTTACCCTCAGGTTCTCCCGAAAGGAATAACGTGTAAGATACAACAACAGGTTGGTTATCTTGCATTTGACCATAAAGAGACCGGACTATTCAGATTAAGACCTGATATCGTTCTTTTCCGGACGAAGGCATCTGTTGTCATCGATACAAAGTACAAATTACTCTCTGATACCAAGACATACGGTAATGTAAGTCAGGGCGACGTGTATCAGATGTATGCATATGGGGCAAAAACGGGAGCCAGTACGATTATGCTTCTTTATCCTGATGATGGGAGTTCAGTCGGTCTGAATTGGAAGATGGAATATGAGCCTGGTCGGAAGGTCGATCTTCTCATCCGGTCTGTCACTTTGTCTATCGATCTCGTACAAAATTTGAATGTTCTTATTGAACAGATCTCTCGTTACTTGAGAGAGTTATCTTCTCCAGATCATACATCTCCGGGTCTGTTGGAATAAGCCTCTGCATATTTGTTGATCCAGTACGTTAGAACGCAAAAAAAAACCGTTTGTTTATGGGGATACGGTTAGTTTTCTTCAGAGATATGGTATATTACTATCAATCCCGGATCTTATCCTTAACAAACGAAATCACACCACATTAAAAAAAGTCAATTCCTTGAAAAATTGCGAATCTTTTTCAATACCTCTGCAATACCCTGATATCCTGTTCATCATCACGGCATGAAATTGAGAGGATAAATTTGTTTTAACCGGATTTTTCACGGACAGAGTCCTAACCCCTACCTGGGAGGAATCACGGTGTCTCCCCGGTTCCGGCCATCAGATCGGGAACATGCAAATCTTATTCTGTACATAATCCTGTACCAAGATTGTCCAATGGCATATATTGCGATCGTAGATATGACCCCTGAAAATATCGCAGATTATGGAGTCTGCGGATACAAGGATCTGCAGAAACACGAAGAACTGAGGAGAAAGATCGCATGGTTTTCCCTGAATTATTCCCTGGGACTCCGCATCAAAGCCCTCATATCAGAAAAGGACGGATACCAGGGCATGGTGGAGTATATGCCCGGAGAGATTGCACACCGGCCGGTTGATGCGGGAGGATATCTCTTCATCCAGTGTATATTTACCGGTTTGAAGAAAGAATACAAGGGTAAAGGGTACGGGGAGATGTTAATCCGTTCCTGTATACAGGAGGCTGAACAGGGAGAGTTCAAAGGGGTGGCGGTAGTAACCCGGAACGGATCTTTCATGGCAAAAAAGGATATTTTCCTGAAACTGGGTTTTATCGTCGTTGATTCTGCTCCTCCAGACTTCGATCTCCTGGCATTGAGGTTTAGTCACGAGACACCTGCACCCTGGTTTACACTAGGGCTTGCCTCCCGGGCAGCAGAATACCCCGAAGGCCTGACCATACTCAGTCAGCCCAGTGTCCATACTCGGTGAAGAATGTGGATGCAATCATCAGGACAGCAGAAGAGAGGTATGGCCTTACCCCGGTCCTGATCGATCTTGAAGATCCGGAGGCAGTACACCATTCACCCTGTGCCTTTGGAACCTTCTGCATCATATACAAGGGAACGGTGATCAGCCATCACCCCATCAGCAAGACCCGGTTTGAGAATATCATGAAAAAACTCGTATCGTGAATAGTGAGTCTGAATCCTGTTTATTTCCGGAAAGAAAAGAATACCTGCAAATCATGTGTGTTCAGGTATGGTCATGCTACCGATCCGCCAGGATCATAACTGCAGGATACGGACGTGATGATCTCCGTTAAAGTGGTATTATATATCCGGCATACCGTTTTTTATTATATGTACCGAGTAAGTGGTTTGGGATATAAGGCGGTG
>JAJRBL010000130.1 GCA_028679485.1 Methanospirillum sp.
CCTGAATGAAGAGGCATTGGATATTGTTCTGACTATCGCAAAAATCTGCGGAATGACTCCGGTTCCCGAGATTCATACCATGCGTAAACTGGTGATCGACGGATCGAACACCAGTGGATTTCAACGGACTGCACTGGTAGCCCTCCAGGGTACTCTTCCCAGCGGGGCAGGAATTGAAACCGTCTGTCTCGAGGAGGAAGCAGCCCAGCGGATAGAAGACACCTTCTTCTCCCTTGACCGGCTGGGAATACCCCTGATCGAGATAACTACCACTCCCTGCATGCATACGCCGCAGGCCGTGAAGGAGACCGCAGCCCTGATAGGAATGATCCTGCGATCAACTGGAAAGGTCAAACGCGGGCTTGGCACTATCAGGCAGGATATCAACGTCTCCATCCGTGAAGGAGCGCGAGTCGAGATAAAAGGGGTCCAGGAACTGGATCTCATCGACGAGGTTGTGAGGAGGGAAGTGGAGAGACAGGTCTCCCTCCTCTCGATCAGGGATGAGTTACAGAGGCGGGGGTCATCTGTCGAAGAAAACCCCGTGGAAGTGACCTCCCTGTTCCGGGAGAGCCAGAGCCGGATCCTGAAGAAGGCCCCCATGGTTCTGGCAATCAGGCTGAACGGGTTTGCCGGTCTTGTGGGGCGTGAGATCCAGGAAGGAAGACGGCTTGGGAGTGAGATGTCTGATTATGCCAAAAAATGCGGGGTGGGTGGTCTCTTCCACACCGATGAACTCCCTGCCTACGGAGTGACCGCAGATGAGGTAGGGGAGATTCGAAAAGCTCTTGCTGCCGGTGAAGATGACTGTGTTGTGCTTGTTGCGGACACCCCGAAACGATGCCAGTGTGCAATCAGGCAGATCATCCGGCGTGCGAAGATGGCCTTTGAAGGAGTTCCAAAGGAGACCCGGAAGATGCTTGAAGGAGGATCCACCGCATACATGCGACCTCTTCCGGGAGCAGCCAGGATGTACCCGGAGACAGACGTGTTGCCGGTTGCCGTAACCCCTGAACGGTTCAGTGCCCTGCTGGTTCCGGAAATGATAGATGACACGATCGCGAGGTACATGAAGGAGTTCGGGCTAACCCGGGAGGTCGCAAAGCAGATGGCATACTCTGAAAGAAGAGGGGCATTTGAGGAGGCGATTACCGGGGGAGTAAAGCCTGCCCTGGCGGAACGTGCCTTCAACTCTACCTTGCGCGAGCTGAGCAGGGAAGGAGTAAAAACCGGTCATATCTCTGATGAAGATATCGGATTCATCCTTCGTGCAGTTACCGATGGCAAGGTGGCAAAAGAAGTTCTTTCCCTGATCCTGACTGCCCTTGCCGAAGGAAAAACCCCGGAAGAAGCCTGCCAGTGTGCTGCTCCAAAGGTATCCGATGCAGAACTTTCAGCAATTATCGGGCGCATTGTTCAGGAGAGGAAGGAGTTCATTAAAGAGCGTGGAAATGCAGCAATAGGTCCGGTAATGGGCGTTGTAATGAAGGAGGTCAGAGGATCGGTTGATGGAAAAATCATCAGCCAGCATCTCCGCGAGGCGATCTTACAGGTACTGAACACCCCCTGAATGGGTGCTGAGGTAAGACAATCTTTAATTGATGATAACAGGCAATACTATAGGCATTCGCGAGGTACAATACATGGGCAAGACAGGAACTACGGAATGGATGCAGGTCAAGGGTAGCAAGGGGCAGATTCGCCTTGTACCCAGGAAAGAGTCGCAAGCAAAGAAACCAGGGCCAAACCAGCGGTTTAAGGCACAGACCACCATCAAGAGAATGGAACGGGCAGCAGGCCGCGGCGGCGGAAGAGGTCGTGGCGGTGATCAGCGTGGCGGCGGCCGTGGCGGGAGTTCGGGCGGCCGCGGAGGTCGTGGTGGAAGCAGAGGCGGGCAGACCCCGGCACTTCGATCCATGGCAGCCCGCAGGAGAATGGGACGCCCAAAAGTATCAATGCTCGGCCCGAAACAGCGCTCTAAATAACTGAATACCTGTTTCTCTTTTTTCCCCGGTGCGCCGGTTGTATAGATTAATGAATACGGCAAGCATGTACTATGGATAAGAAGGGTGCTGTTTCCGCATTTCTGTATGGTGAGCGGGCAAAATCCGAACTGATGATCGCCTCGCAACTGATTACCGTCCTCTCCGGGCTGCAGGATATTGAACGAGCCGGCGGGAAAAAAATTGTGCTTCAGTGCCTTGAATCGGTCAGAATAGAACTCCAGTTTGCGCACCGGGCAACGAACAACCAGGAGTTTGTGAAATCTGTTGAAAACCTGAGCGTGGCGATAAGCCTGGTGGAGAGCAATGATTTTGATCAGTCAGTCAGCAGGATCGGGGCCGCGATCAGTAATGCCACTACCGTGGCAATGAGCGGCTGGCAGGAACTGGAAAAGCATGAATTTGTCTGAGTTCAAACGTTTTCTCATCGGCAGAAGATCTGTCAGGCAGTATCTTCCGGATCCTGTTCCTGATGAAGTCATCGAAGATATAATCGCAGTGACCAGATCAGCCCCCTCTGCAGGAAACCTGGAGGCATGGGACGTGGTGGTGGTCACCGATGAAGGGACACGGGAACTCCTTGCAGATGCTGCATTCAAACAGGAACATGTTACTGCGGCCCCGGTCATATTCGTTGTCTGCGCCAACTATGTCCGTTCGATGTCCCGTTATGGTGAACGAGGCATTATCTATGCCATGCAGGATGCATCTATCGTCTGTACCTACATGATGCTTGCATTGCATGCTTCCGGTCTTGGTTCCTGCTGGACCGGCGCTTTCGATGACGAGATGGTACGGGAGACACTGGACCTCCCGGGCCATATCCGGCCGATATCGCTGCTTACGGCAGGTTACACCGGAGAGATCGTCCCGTCACCCGAACGGATGGAAACCAGGGAACATGTCCACCACGGATATTGGTAATCGTTCCTAAAGGGAAAATACGAGGAATATACATGTCAGATTATCTGGTTGTTCTTGAATCTGCCTGGATCATCCGGGATGCGGATTCTGTTGATGATGCAATAAGTATTGCGATTAGTGAAGCAGGAAAGCGACTGAACCCGAGTGCCAAATTTGTTGAGGTGGAAGCAGGGATTCTATCCTGCCCCTATTGCGAGGAGGAACTGCCATGCACCCTGATTGTAGCCAGAACCGCCCTTGTCGGAGTCAGGATGGAGATGAAGGTCTTTAAAGCGGATTCAGAAGAGCATGCCCGCAGGATCGCAAAATCCGTCATTGGAAAAGCATTACGTGACATTCCTCTTGAGATTATTGAGGTCGAAGAGTTGTGATTCATATAGTCGGACATACCGCAATAGATCATATCTGCCAGGTCTCCCATCTTCCCGGACCGAATGCTTCAGCCTCGGTTATCGAACGTACCATCGCATTTGGAGGAGGAGCTGCAAACATTGCCGTCGGCATAGCAGTTCTCGGTGGCGAGGTAACGCTGATTAGTGCAGTCGGGGGGGATTTTACCGGAAGCGACTACGACAAACGGATGAAAGAACTGGGAATAATACAACAGTTCTTTGTAGCACCTGACAAACATACGGCAACAGCCTTCATCTTCACCAGTCCTGCAAAGGACCAGATGACCTATTTCGAATGGGGTGCATCACTGCTCTTTGAGAGAGAGGAAGCTCCCCGGTTGCCGTTTGTTCACATGGCGACTGCCGATCCGGGTTTTAATGTTCAGGTTGCAAAAAAGGCAGGTTTTGCATCTTTTGATCCCGGACAGGATATTCACCGGTATACGGCAGATAACCTGAAAGAGATCCTCTCTTCCATAACGCTCCTCGTCGCAAACCACCATGAGTTCCAGGCCATGTGCAACACCCTTGGTATCACCCGTAGTGAACTGATATCTGCAGTTCCCATGGCTATCGAAACAAGGGGAGGAGATGGCTGCGTCCTCTATGAGAATGAACGGGAAACCAGTATCCCTGCTGTCCGTGTTCAGAGTATCGATCCCACCGGGGCAGGAGACGGGTTCAGGGCAGGATTTCTGACTGCCTACGCAGCAGGATACTCTCCGGCAGATGCCTGTCGTATCGGAACGGTTACCGCTTCATTCGTGGTGGAATGTAACGGGTGCCAGACCGGTATTCCTGGCTGGAGACTCATGATCAGCAGATTTGAGAAAGAATTCGGGTCTTTCCCTTATCCGGGGCCAAAAAGGGCATAATAAGAGGAATATCATGGAAAGGATGACAGGAAGTGCGGTGCGAATGGAAAAGATGTCTAAGTATATCTTTACCGCCCCCCGCTGGCCGTCATCCCTCCTGATACTTGTGATTCTTGGTTTTTTGATCGAACTGCTCTCCCGTCGTCTCGATCCCTCGTATGCCTGGTTTGGGATCCTGGGTTTTATCATCCCGGGAGTTGTTGCACTGGTGCTGACCAGGCCGATGATCGTCATCTTAAGCAGACAGATGACATGGAACAGGAGTGCCCTCCTCTCGGTATCATGTACCCTGTTCTCCTGCCTGATAACCCTGGTAGGGCTCATTTTTATCAGAGAACTGCTTATTCTCTGTTATGCGATATCCCTTGGATTCATCTTCGGGATCCGTCTCCTGGTGCTGGTATCCATCGCCGACTTCCGGACTTCCCGGATGCTCCTGCCTGCAGCGATCCAGAGCATTGCCGGCTGGGTGGGTGTTTCTCAGATCCTTCCCGGCACGTTTCCCGTCCTTGCGCCGGTCCTTTTGGTCTTTTTCGGGACCGGTTTTTCGGTTCTTATATGGCTTATCGACCGGCCGTTATACCGTGCGTTCAGAATACGCGGTCTTGAATTCCTGAATGCGTTTATTGCTCACCTGACTGACGGGGACAAGGGAATGGAGGATTTTTTCCGTGGTATCGGCCAGGAGGCATGGATTCCGCAGGTGAGCATATTCCTGCGCAGAGCAGGCAAAAAGGATATTATTCTGACGATACCGAATGTTCATCCCGGACCAATGGGAGAGATTGGCGGCGGGAACCTTCCTGCCATTCTCCGGAGTCGTTTTTCTGAAGAGATGATGGTGGCGCACGGGTGTGCCCCCCATGATTATAACCTGGTTTCGCAGTCCGAGATCGATAAAATCGTGGAAGCCTTGGATAAGACACGCTCCTCGCTACGATGGGGCAACCAGGCATCCCGTCCCGGGAGGATCGGGATAGGTTCAGTATCGCTGCTCTACCAGCGTATTGGAGATACCCTCCTGATGGTCAGTACCAGGTCCCCTGACAAGACCGAGGATATCGATTTTGGAATCGGGCATGCCATAATCTGCGAAGGACACCGGGTAACTCCCCATATCGGCTTTATTGACGCACATAACTGCCTCGGTGACGAGATTGATGTCATTCTCCCGGGAACGAAGACTGCACACGAGTACTTTACTGCGGCCGTGACGGCCATGAACCGGTGGACACAAGAACCCCTTTTCCCGCTTAAAGCCGGGTACGCACATATCGATCTCCCGTATACCCGGGATGAAGGGATCGGGGATACCGGTCTTCAGGTTCTGGTTACTGATTCCGGTGGTACGACCACCGCGTATGTCCTGATAGACGGGAATAACATGGCTCACGGAGTCCGGGAGCGTATCCGCGACGAAGTCCTGACGCTGGTTGACGAGGCAGAGATAATGACCACCGATACCCACGTGGTAAACACGATAAGCGGAAAAAATCCCGTTGGCATGCTGGTCTCTCCCGATGACCTTGTCCCCTATGTGACAGAGGGAGTTGAACAGGCACTTGCGGACCGGGGTGAAACAGATGCAGCCGGTAGTACCGCGATGTGTGAGCGGGTGATAATATTTGGTTCTGATTCGATTGCCCAACTTGCCAGTATCGTCAACACTATCCTCGTATACGTGGTTCCGGTCAGTTCAGGGATGCTGCTTCTCGCGGTGGTCCTCTCGGTCATCGCGTACATGGTTATTACCTGAGATCGGAACCCGGATACCGGAATTTATTAGCACTCATTTACACCTAACGTATGTACCAAAGGAGAAAGAAAATGGGATATCATACACCTGCTCAAATATTGAAATCCGGAGCAGCATCCGGTCAATACAGGATGTCCCTGCCATCGTGGAATATTCTCCTTCGCGGGGGTATGGCTGGAGCTTATATCGGTATGGGTACTGCCCTGATGGTCGTGGTGTCTACCGGGGTTGCAGATATGCTGGGAGATGGAATGGCACGACTCCTTATGGGTGTTACCTTTCCCCTTGGGGTCATTCTTGCGGTCATGACCGGGGCAGAACTCTTCACCGGGGATGCGATGCTTGCTCCTTTCGCTGCTTTCAGACATAATTCGGGTTGGACCGGGATAATCAGGGTCTGGATCCTGTCATATCTTGGAAATCTCATCGGGGCAGCAGGATTTGCCTGCCTGATGGTCTACGGGGTTCTTCTCCAGTCAGATCCCTCCGGAGTGCTTACTGCGGGCCCGTACGCGGTCTCCACGGTCGCACTGGCCTCGGAGCATTGTCGTTATGCCGGGATCTGGGGTTTGTTTTCCTGTTTTATAAAGGCGGTATCTGCCGGCTGGCTCCTTAACCTTGCAATACTGCTGGGGATATGTGCAGACGATGCATTCGGGAAGATTGTGGGGATCTGGTTCCCGGCGATGACCATGACAGCCTCCGGATTCGAATACTCCATCACGAATGCCTATCTCGTTCCTGCAGGTCTTATCGCAGCAGAAAGTCTGTCACCACTCCAGGTTGCCACGATAGGTCCCCAGGTCGGATCTCTTGGGTGGAGTTCCTTTTTCCTTTGGAACCTGATACCGTCAACCGTCGGGAATCTCGCAGGCGGACTGATATTTGCCGGTTTGTTACTCTGGATTGCGTTTAAAAAAGAATTATCCTGATGAATTCTCCCAGAGAGAGTCCAGGTAATCTTCAAAGTAATGGATCCTGCAGCTGACCGGGAACGGAATTCCCACGGTAGATATCACCGCGTCCCCCCGATCCAGGGTCTGGATCTCGGTATCCAGAACCCGGAGATCGTGTTTTGCAGATGAGGCGATGATCTCCCTGTCCTGCCGGTCTGCAAGCCCCATGACAAAGAGGGTATTCATCTGTGCAAGTACTCTGCTGTCTATGTTTTTTGGCTGCTGGGTGATGGCACCGATTCCAACCCCGAATTTTCTCCCTTCCATGGCAATCTCGCGGAATATCCCGGTTTTTTCTGAGTGCTGTGATAAAACCCGTTGTGCTTCTTCTATGGATATGAGTACCGATCCGCCACTACCTGCCGTTCCATGTTCAATAAACCTTCTCTGGCGTTTTTTAAAGATCGCACGGGAAATTGCCGAGAGAATAAACAGTTCGGCAGCATCACTCATTCCTGGGATGTCGATGATAACCACCCGGTTATTATCCAGATCTTCCAGGATCTCCGGAAGTGATGACTCCGCGGGATGAACAAATTTTGAGGTCAGATCCAGGAGGGTTCTCATCTGGCGCTGCACGAGGCGGAGGGCATCAGGAGGGGCACTCCTGACACGCTGGGCGATCTCCTGGTGATTGCCGATATACGCGGTTGTCCTGAGATGAGAAGGAAGGGATTCGACATCATCATTGATAAAAAAGTCAATGATCTCGTCGGTAGAGAAAGGAAGCAGGAGATTGACGACCTCGTACTGTGCAGGCGAGAGATCAAAGATCAGGCCGAGATCGGCGATCGCGAGGTCTTTGTACCCGATACGAAGGGTTTTCATCCAGTATTCACCAGCGACGTCCTTGCTGCGTATGGTATACACACGAAGGCCGTCTTTTGCGAGAGGGTGGTGAACCAGTCCCCGGGAATCAGGATTTCCAGGCTGACCTGTGGCATATTCGCCATGAGGATCCGTAAGAAGAATACCTACCTTTCTGGATACGATAGCCGAGGCACAGAATACTTTCATGAGGTTACTCTTACCCATGCCGGTCGTTGCGAAAATACCCAGGTGCTGGTTCAGGACAGAGGATGGAATGCCTACCGGAAGATCCACCATCCGCTGATTGCCGCTCGTTACGGTACCAACCTCGATTTCACCCATGAATCCTCTGAGAACTGCTATTTCTGTCGACTGAAGGGGACGGACAGGGGAATGCAACAGCGGAATGGTGCGCGGTTTACGGAATACTCTCTCCTGGTCGATACATCCGATCGGAAGACCGGTTACCTGAACTCCCCCGGTTTCAGGATCATGGGCTATTCCGGTAACACGGGTGAAGTATCTGATACCTGATCGTTCATCCGAGACTACTTCAAGTTCACCCACAGAAACCCCGGTCCCAGGCGGGATGAGCCAGTGATAGGTGAGTACGTCTGTTCCTGTCAGTTGGTTATACCTGCTTTCCATTCTCTCTGTATTATGTATCGGTCTGTCAACTCATAAGAAATCGGTTTATCCGGTTTTCGTAACTATCCGGATACCTCCTTGTTCTTTCTGCTGGTTTTCCTTCTCCTGAATGTTCTTTTCGTATAATCTGCAATCCATGTCCGTAATGGGAATAAAGGAACTGGTATGTACCGACTGATGTTCCAGGAAGGAAAAAAAACCTTGAAATATTATTACTTATCTCAAATAATTACGTTTCAGGAGCTTATGGACTTTAAGAAAAAGGTACTGATCATCGGGTATGGGGCTGTTGCACGGGCTACTCTTCCACTATTACTCAGGCATGTGAACATTGCTCCCGAAAATATCACAATAATCGACTCCAGGAACAAGGAGCATGATCTCTCATTCTGGATAAAGAATGGAATCAGGTTCTTCAGGACCACGATAAAACCCGGTAATTATGCCCAAATCCTCTCTGATTACCTTTCTGCCGGAGATTTACTGATTGATCTCTCGGTAAGCATCGACTGTTATGACATCCTGAGCTGGTGCCATGATCACCGGGTGCTGTATATTAACGCCTCTGTTGAGGTATGGGATCCCTATTGTAGCGAAATGAACGGATTTACCTATGAAAAAACGCTTCATTATCGACAGATGAGGCTCCTGAATCTGACGAAACGGTGGCAGAATACCACAACCTGCATCGTCGATCATGGCGCCAATCCCGGGTTGATCTCCCATTTTGCAAAAAAAGGCCTGGTGGATATTGCCGAAAAGTTGATTGCTGACGGGAAAGCGGAAAATCCTCCCCGGATTTCCCGGTTAATCTCGGAGAAGAGGTATCCTGAACTTGCCATGGTCACCGGCATACAGGTGATCCATTGTTCAGAGCGGGATACCCAGGTATCAAAATACCCAAAAAGGCCTGATGAGTTTGTGAATACCTGGAGTGTCGAAGGTTTTTATGAAGAGGCGATAGCACCTGCGGAGATCGGATGGGGAACCCATGAGTGCATCCTTCCTGTGGATTCATATCTCCCCCCGGAAGGGATAGTGAATGAACTAATATTCAAAAAAATGGGGATTAATACCTGGATTCGTTCCTGGATCCCTGATGAAGAGATCACCGGTATGGTCATCAGGCATGGTGAAGCGTTCGGCCTTTCTGACCGGTGGACAGTCAGGAAAAACGGGGAGGTGGTATACCGGCCAACGGTATGTTATGTTTACAAACCCTGTTCCCTGACCCTGGAATCGCTTGATGAGATCCGTTCCCGGAATTACGATCTCCATGCAACCCAACGAATACTCCGGGCAGAAGAGATCTCATCAGGAGCAGATATCCTGGGTTCCCTTCTCATGGGTCATCCCTATTCTTCATGGTGGACAGGGAGTATTCTCTCGATTGAAGAATCAGCCAGACTGGTGCCAGGTCAGAATGCTACGACAATCCAGGTTGGAATCGGCCTGGTTGCAGCGGTAATGTGGATGATAGAGAACCCGGAGAATGGTTTCTGTCTTCCTGATGATCTCCCCTATGATTATATCCTCCGGATAGCAGAACCATTCCTCGGCAGATACTACTCCGGTCCTTCTGACTGGACTCCGGCAGGAGATAAACCAGCATATACTGCCGGATCAGGAGAGGCAGATCGGAAAATATGGCAGTTTGAACATTTTGCCTCATCGTACGAGTCCTTCAAGAGTTCATGACGGATACCGGGTGATCTTCCCGTTGTATCGAAATGAAATAAAGGTTATTATGATCTGCACGATGTGCACTTCTTTGCATGCAAACTGATTGGTTTCATCCGCAAAGGTTTGCATGATACTATATTGCAATACAGAATCATACCTAAGTACAGAGTTCATATGTCTAAACGGGCAGCCGATGCAGTATTCCAGGGTCTTTACCTTCTCACCGATATCAGGGGCATTCTCCGTGAGACTGTTCCCCACCACCGGTTATCAGCAGAACAGAGAGCGGAAACGGAAAAAATCCTGGGGAAACTTGAGAAACAGATCAGCATAATCCGGGAGGAATTACTCCCATGAACTGTGGAAATGGAATCGATACAAGACAGGTTGACGAACTGTACATCAATCTCGATCCCATCCAGGCCGGAGGGAGGCTCACTCCTGATGCTATGAAGGCGGTCCTGGCGTACGGGGACGGGTACTCGGTATGCGATCACTGCACAAAACCATTCCGCCTGGATTGCATATCCAAGCCTCCACTGGCCCAATTTCACAAAGATCTCGCTGAATTTATGCATATGGATGTGGCCCGCCTGGTTCCCGGGGCCAGGAGAGGATTTCAGGCTGTTGCGGATGTCGCAATCAGGCCTGATGATCCGGTCCTGCTCACTGTTTATTCTCATTATACCGAATTTCTCGCAGTCGAACAGGCCGGTGGGAGGGCATTTGAAGTTCCTGCCGATGATGCCGGTATCATCACCGCCGATGCGGTGGCTTCCCGTATTGAAGACGTAA
The DNA here is from genome assembly GCA_028679485.1 of Methanospirillum sp. GTDB lineage: Archaea > Halobacteriota > Methanomicrobia > Methanomicrobiales > Methanospirillaceae > Methanospirillum. Next base: position 10,843 of record JAJRBL010000130.1, read on the forward strand.
TCCGGATAACCGGGAGAAAACCTGCCATTCTTTTTGTCGAACAGGTGGATTACCAGTACGGAAACCTGCATCCTGTTGCTGGTATAAGCAAAGTTGCACACCAGTACGATATCCCGGTCCTATGTAACGGGGCATACACGGTCGGCATTATGGAGGTGGACGGAAAAGAACTGGGGGCAGATTTCCTGGTCGGTTCGGGCCATAAGAGCATGGCTGCCCCTGCCCCTTCCGGTGTTCTTGCCACTACCGGCGAGTGGGCGGAGAAGGTTTTTAAAACGACAGGAATCAAGGGGGATATCACCGGCAGGACCTTCGGGGTAAAGGAGATTGAGATGATGGGATGTACGCTTATGGGAGTGACTTCCATGGGCATGATGGCATCGTTTCCCCATGTCAGGGAGCGGGTAAAGAGATATGGGGACGAAGTGAAGCATTCAAACCTCATCGTTGATGCTCTCCTCTCGATTGAAGGCACAAAGGTGTTAAGTGAATATCCACGGAGGCATACGCTGACCAGGATGAATACGGTCAACTCCTTTGATACGGTTGCAAAGACCCATAAGAAAAAGGGATATTTCCTTACCAGTGCCCTTCTTGAACGGGGAATTACCGGTATCCTGGCCGGATCAACGAAGGTCTGGAAGTATAACAGTTACGGACTTACTGATGATCAGGCAAGATACGTTGCCGACTCTTTTGTTGATATTGCGAAGAAGGAAGGACTTCCCTGTGTTTCGTAACATCGTGATATCAGGAAGATACCCTTCCGTTTTTTATCAGTTCCTTCCTTGATCCTGATAACATTCCCTCATACATACTCCGGATATCAGACTGTTTAATCAATTCTTCAATACGGTCTGCATCAGAACGGGTTGCAGGTTTCGGAGGAAGGACATGGCAGGATGTATCTCCTGGCTCCTGGTTGAATGAGCCGATCTTCCTTGCGAGAGTAATTATCTCCTCCTTGTCATACCCGATTAATGGACGATAGACTGGTAACTGGATTCCTCTGGATATCGGTGAAAGATTATGAAGGGTCTGGGTTGCCACCTGTCCGAGATTGTCACCGGTTACCATTCCGTCACCATTCATCTTCTCTGCGTATTGTGCTGCCAGTTCAAGCATAACACGTTTACAGATAACACACCGGAATCTGGGTTCTGATAGTGACATCAGTCTTTGATACATCTCTTCCGCAGGGATGACTGCAAGTACGAGTTCATATCCCGGTACCCAGAGGGAAAGTACGGACAGGTTCCTGATGAGGTTTGCCCTGATATCGCATCCGCCGTATCTGCCGGGATCAATATGCAGAAAAATCATCCGGACGCCGCGCCGCATCATCAGCCATGCTGCCACCGGTGAATCGATACCTGCTGATAATAATGATACTGCTATTCCTTGCGTTCCGTAGGGAAGACCCCCGGGACCGGGGATCCTGATATCGTATATCATCCCGCCTTCCTGCCTTGCCTCCATGAACAGTTCATACTCCGGGTTTGTCAGATCGACTTTCAGGTTCGGAATCCTCTCCATAATCCTGCTTCCTGCCTCTGCCGCAAGTTCCTGGCTGGTATATCCCATAACTCCTTCCCTTCTGGCTCTAACTGCAAAAC
>JAJRBL010000131.1 GCA_028679485.1 Methanospirillum sp.
ACCAGTTACTCTGGTATCAGTTTTTTCTCATCGATATCATTTATAATCTGTTCAGGATCCGCCTGGCTATCTTTCATAATTGCCTTTGTCTCATTTTCAATCGATCTGACGACCGCCTCGATCTTTTCTGCCGTAGGAATGGCACCGAGGAGACTCTCGTCGAGGGTTACTTCATAGGCTTCCTTATCGTCCATATCCTCGGTGGCTCCCAGGAATTTTGCCCCGTGCTTTATGAGGCTCGAGATCTCGAAGGGGAAGATGATCTTCGTAGCCTGACCGTTAGACATGGTTTTAAGGGCATCAAATGAGAGAACGGCGATGGAACGTTTATCTAATGACCGGGATCCGAGGGCAAGGATGCGAAGCCCCTGCGATTCACCCTGGGCACGGAGTATCTGGGACATGCGTTCGCCTTCTGCCTTCAGGATCTTGCTCTGCCGTTCCCCTTCAGCCTCAAGGATCATACTCTTCTTGAGACCTTCTGCCTTTAATATTGCAGATCGTTTCTCACCGTCTGCCCGGAGTATTGCGGCACGGCGTTCTCTCTCTGCTGCGGTCTGTTCGGTCATGGCCTGTTTTACGGTTCCGACAGGATCCACCTCCTTAATCTCGACCCTTTCAACCTTTACTCCCCATGCATCGGTCTCCCGGTCGAGAATATCGCGGAGTTTCGTGTTGATGCTCTCCCGGTTATAGAGAACCTCATCCAGTTCCATGTCACCGATAATACCACGAAGAGTTGTCTGGGCAAGGGCCACCGTGGCCATCCGGTAGTTTGCTACCTCAAAAAAGGCTTTTTCCGGATCAACCACCCGGATATAGACGATTGCATCAACATTTGTCGGAGAATTGTCCTTGGTGATCACCTCCTGGCTGGGGACATCCATTACCATTGTCCGTAAGTCCAGCTTGACCACCTGGGTAATCAATGGGACAACCCAGCGAAATCCCGGGTTCATTCTCCCGATATATCTTCCCAGGCGAATCTGAAGTCCCTGTTCATAAGGCTGGACAATAATCACCCCACGGGCGAATATTATGAGAATTATGATAACCAGGAACAGGGTGACGAGTGTTTCAAAAAATACCATCTGTTACTCCTCCTCTACAACTATATGCACGCCATGCGAGACAATAACCTTTACTTTTGCTCCTTCCGGAATTACTCCTTCTTTGGATTTTGCACTGAAAATCTGGCCTTCAATGGAGACCTTTCCTGCCAGGCTGTCCTCATCCACGGCACTGATTACCCTGCCTTTTTTCCCGGCAAGTGAATCCATGCTTATGGTCGTCGGTTTTTCATCCCCCGGTGTAAGCCGGCTGTAGAGATAAACCGTGAGAATCGCTGCAAGAAGGGCAATAACGATTCCCAGAACAATTCCATAGGGAGAACTGAAGATATCCATGCCGAGGATGACCAGAACCCCGATGATAAGAAGAACCGTTCCCGGAACGAGGAGAAAAAAACCCGGTGAGAAGACTTCGAGTACAAAGAAAAACGCGCCAGCAGCGATGATGATCCATCCATAGGAGAAGTTCTCCAAAACCATACGATATTCTTATCCGGAACACAAGAAAAAGCTGGTGTGTCCTGCTTTACGTGCACTGCAAAAGGGTTTGGAATAACCGAAGTGAAACGGAGGTTATTCTAAAGCGTACAACTGAATCGGACTTCATAGTATAAGGCTTACGTTCAAAAAAGGTATGCCATTAACCATATTATCAGGCCTGGAGACCGAATGCATGGCATGGATTCGGGAAGACTACCCGACGGTTCTCCCGATGAAGATGATCGGTATATCATCGTGGTCTGCGGAGTGACGCTATCTTGTCTCCCCTCCTGACCCCGAACTCTTCTGCAATCGGATCGCATTTTGCAGCGAGCAGGTATGCAACCGGGGGGAGACCCTCCTCCTCCCTGAGACTCTCATAATTTGCCATCCCCTTTGAGATGATAAGACTGCATCTATCCATTGCCGTAAGGACTTCTTCAGAGAGGAGATCAAACCTGACGCCGATCTCTACACCGGAGCCTGATGAAAGGACGTTGTCTGCAAGCGTATCAAGCCCGAGATTGTATGCATCTTCAAGGGTTGCATCATTCAATATCGGTTTGTCCCTGAGGACCACCGTCACCCTGCAGTTGTTCTCCTTCAGCCACGAGATGAGAAACCGGTCAAAGACAATCTCCCCGCAATTATCCGTAAAATAGAGCACATCCTGGCATAATGGCAGAATCTCCCGGGTATCGTCGATAGCAAGGCCTGATGCATACTCTTTCCTGAAGAATGAGAGAAAATCGTCGGATACCTCGTGTCCTTTCACCCCGTAGTCAAACATGTTTCCGATGATACTGGCAAGGACACGTTCCCGGAATCCTGCAAGCGTATCAGACACGGTCTTAAGGACCCTGAGTGAATCTATCCGCGAGGTTTCCTTGAGCGCATAAAAGGGATCTGATACACCAAGTTCCCTGTATACCCACCGGTGGAGTGCTGATGCAACCATGGGATGTGTCCAGGGAGTCGTGTGCAGAAACCGGATCAGGAGATCTGCGTGCTTTAGTATATCCTGATTTATTCTGTCTTTTTTCTTTCCGAGTTCAATTTCAAGGCTTACCCGGGAGAGAAGGCAGTCATGACACCGCTGATCATGTTCCATATCATTACCTGAAAAAAGTAATGGGGCCATCGAGATTCGAACTCGAGTCAGAAGACCCCCAGTCTCCTAGGATGCCAGGCTACCCTATGGCCCCAAGTCCATACTACTTTCTCACGAGTCCCATATGTACTTATTTATTCGTCCCGTCTGTTTCTTCTGCACCCAGGATCCGACAAACCATTAAATAATATAGACCTGTGACCATATCGTATTATCAGCAGATAGCGGGGCCAGGGTATGCTTAAGGAGAAAATAGCTGGAATAATCGATAATATCCGATTGATTGAAGGGGTGAAGCTGTGTGCACTTGTTTCCCGTGACGGAATAATGCTCGGCCGGTATGCAGCTGGAGACTTCAACGAAGCGTGGTTTGCTGCGATGTGCGCAACACTCCTGGCATCAGCTGAATCTGCGGCGGTTATCGTGAAAATTCAGTCTCCGGAGATGGTGACTATCCATTCTCCGGATGGAATCCTTATTATCATGGGAGCGGGCGAGAAGATTCTGCTTGCTGCACTCGTGGATGCGTCATGGGATCTTAAGATTATGACCGGTATGCTTCGGGAAATTGCAGAAGATGTAGGGGGAACATTCTGATGGCCACAATAATGGTGATCGATGATAGTCCATTCATTGTAGATATATTTGTTACCATGCTTGAGAGAGGCGGATATACTGTTTATTCCGCTAATAGCGGGCCTGAAGGGATAGACCTGCTGAAAACGGTGACACCTGACCTTATCCTGCTTGATATCATGATGGAACCTATGGATGGGTGGGAGACCCTGGTCGCCATCAAGCAGAATTTCGCCACGAAGGATATACCGGTGATGATGCTGACTGCGAAGCAGCTGACTCCGCAGGAAGCGCAGGAGTACGGGATGTACATCGAGGATTACATCTTAAAGCCGGTGACACACTCCGAGTTGTATGCAGCGATAGAAGGAGTCATTAACCGGCGTCAGCAGATCGCCGATGACATGGTGAAGGCCAAGGAAGGTGGGTTTGACGATCTCCTCATAGGCGAATACGGCAGGCTGGTAAAGAGCACTGAGATTACCAAGAGACTCCTGAAACTCCTCTCTTCAACGTATGATCTCTCCGATCCGTCAATGAAGTTCTCTGATGACATCAATATTGCCATACGAAGCATGGAAACCAATATGAAATTCCAGGAGCAGCGTCTTCTTCAGATACGCGAAACTTTTTCCGGAAGTCCCTGACCGAAGGCCAGGCACCCTTTTTTTCTTTCCCACATAATGAAGTAGATTCACGGAGGTACCTTAGATCCTATGTTTGATCTCAGATGCATCAGTTGTGGGGCGACATACCAGTCTGATGCAGTAATCTATACCTGTCACCGCTGCGGCCACCTTCTCGAAGTCAGGTATGATCTGGCAAATATCAATATCACGAGGAAAGACTGGTTGTCCCGCCCCTTGTCGGTATGGCGGTACCGGGAACTTCTTCCGGTATCCCGGGAACCGGTAAGTCTTCATGAAGGGGGAACCCCGCTCTACCATCTCAGGAGAATCGGTGAGGAGCTCGGGGTAAAGGAGTTATATGCCAAGCATGAGGGGATGAATCCTTCCGGTTCCTTTAAGGACCGGGGGATGACGGTCGGTGTCTCCATGGCCCTTCAGCTGGGTATGAGTTCGGTTGCCTGTGCAAGCACCGGGAATACATCGGCGTCCCTTGCGGTATACGGGGCGAAAGGTGGTATTCCTGTGATCGTTCTTCTTCCGGCAGGAAAAGTGGCACTTGGAAAGGTTGCCCAGGCACTTATGCATGGAGCGAAGGTCATCTCCATCAGGGGGAATTTTGACCGGGCACTCGAGATGGTACGGGACCTGTGCGAGACGAAAGGGATATACCTTCTCAATTCTATCAATCCGTATCGTCTGGAAGGGCAGAAGACCATCGGGTTCGAGACGATCGATCAATTGGGGGGAGAGGTACCTGACCGGATGGTTCTCCCGGTGGGTAATGCCGGCAATATATCTGCCGTATACAAGGGTCTCCTGGAGCTCTCAGAACTCGGGTTTGTCGATAAGATGCCCATGATGACCGGGATACAGGCAGAAGGTTCACAACCGGTCGTGCAGGCTATTCAGAAGAACCTGCCCGAAGTGATCCCTGATCCCTCACCGGAAACTGTTGCAACAGCGATCCGTATCGGGGCACCGGTGAACGCAGAGAAGGTCCTGACTGCAATCAGGATGAGCAGGGGTACTGCAGACTCGGTGACCGATGCAGAGATACTTGCCATGCAGCGGGATCTCGCCAGGAAAGAGGGTATCGGGGTGGAACCTGCCTCTGCAGCCTCCGTTGCCGGGGTGAAGAAACTCGTCGAGACTGGCGTGATTGATCGTGATGAACAGATTGTCTGTGTCGTGACCGGGCATCTGCTCAAGGATCCTGAAACGGTAATCAAACAATGTGCTCCACCTATCGAATGCGAAGCTACACTCGAATCATTGCTTGCTGCATTGCAGCTCTGATCCTCCTCGTTTTCCCGGTCGCCGGAGGGAATGTCTCGGTCGATCTCCACGAGGACGGAAAGGCGTATACTGCAACGGTTGTGCTGAATCAGACTGAGAGGTACGACCTTGTAGAACCAGGAATGCTGGGGGAGAGGATTCCTTTGGATGTGGTGAATCTCTCGGTCAGGAATGAGACCGATCCTGTCTCCGTCACCCCGGACCGGGGAGTGCTGGATCTTCCCCTGGGCAATTATACCCTGCAGTACGAGGGAAGAGTAACGGGAAACACTCTTCAGATGCTTTTTTCCTCACCTGAAAATGTATCGGTTCACCTGCCTTATCCGTTTATGATAGGAAACCCTCTTCTGACCTCTCTTCAGCCTTCCGGATCCACGACTACCGCGGGCAATAACACTACCCGCATAGACTGGTCGAATGTCAGGTCTGTTGAACTGCGGTATTACGAGGAGAACCAGGAACGCCTTCTCTATATCTTTGCACAATTCTGGCTTATTATCGCAGTAGTGCTGCTGCTTCCGTTTTTACTCTCCCGTGAGAAGAAGATAGACCGGGAATACATCCCCGGGAAACAGAAGAAAAAGTAGAAATGGGTGCCCGCAGTTTTTCAGATAAGTGCGGCACC
>JAJRBL010000132.1 GCA_028679485.1 Methanospirillum sp.
GCTCCATCGGATCATCAGGGCCGTTGCCTGGATCAGGAATAAATGCCTTCTTCAGACGGTACGGCTGGTGCACCTCAAACCCGATACAAAACTGCTGGTTCATACCGGTTCCCTTGCCTGGATCAAGTCTGGCCGTCTTGCTGTTCCAGGGAATGTTTGACGAATCATAGTGTTACTTACCCGGTAATACTTATTAAAATATCCCGCATCGATACTGTTTCAGATCAGGGGTAATACGAACCGGATCAGCATCTGTACCGCTTACCCGGGTTTCCGGCGGATATGTAAGGAAACAAATAATAGTGATGCAATGAGATGCTAGATGAATGGATGGGACCATACTGCAGCTCATGACAGATCCGGCGGTCGTCATTTTTTTGTTATGCACCTTGGTGGCTGCAGTAGGCAGGTTTCTCAAATCCTGGATTATTTCCTGTGTACTGTTACTGCTCTTCGGGTTGCTGGTCATTTTTGTCATCGTGACAGCAGGCCAGTTTTTAGGGCTTGAGAACCAGATACGGTTCTATATCACGGCACAATACTCTTTCTTCTCCTCGTTTACCCTCACGCTCCGTGAGATCATCCTGACCGTTGTTATTGTTATTGCCTTTCAGATTGCACTCGCCCTTCATGTCACGAGGACCGATATCAACTTTCAGAAACGGTTCTTTTCACTTCCCCGGAGACACTGTTGCCATTACGAGATGGAATATACCCTTTCCAGCCTTGCTCAAAGATTCAAGAGAAAAAAATAACGACTGGGCAGCCAGACGATCCCCTATTCCGGCTTCTTTCCTGCACCTATCAGGTTATAAGCCAGGTATGGCACATTATCCTCGATAAAAGACTCCACTTTCTTCGCTATCATGAACAGTGGTCCTGCCATGTTAAAGTGGGCAAAGGAACAGCGGTATATTTCTATCTCTTCAAAACCTGCCTGGTCAAGGAGATCGTACATCTCCATGGCACTATAATAATGTTCGTCAAATGAACCGACCCCCACCCTTCTGATCCGCATCTTAGCCCCGATCGAATAGAGGGCGGGAAGACTTGACGTGAATATGTTTCTCCCGAGGGTGCATACCGCAAGCCTGCCTCCGGGAACCAGCACCCGAAGACAGTCCTTAAGGCTCATATCAGGTCTCTGGAGGTACGAAAATGCAAGAAGACTCGCAATAGAATCAAACGAATCAGATTCGAATGGTAAATACTCCGCGTTCCCGACGATATAGGGAAGATCGGGATACCGGAGACACGCTTTTTTGATCATCCCGGGGCTGATATCTATCCCGGTCGCAGTCCGGTTATGCCCCTCCCCGAGATACCTCTGGAGAAAAAGACCCGTACCGCATCCAATATCAAGCAGGTGTCCTTCCGGATGGATCCGGTCAATAACTGCACCGGCGATATGGTCATAATAGAGCCGTCCCCGTTCCCGATGGTCGTACCGCTGATCGTATACATCGGCGATATCGTCGTAATGGGACTGGACTTTTGACTCTACCGATGTATCTCTTTCGGTTATGAGAACACCCCTGAAACAATCGTTGAGACCAGTGCATTGATCTGGAGGTACTCATTCCCGGCATAGACAAGCGACGCATCCGCATCTGCGAGACAGGCCGCAATCCTCGGGTGGTTGTATTCACGTCCGGTAACCTGCCCGAGGATTGCCAGTACTTCCCGGGCGGAGAGACCCTGTAATATCATAAGATCCTGAAGTCTCTTCTGGGCAGAGACGATGTCCCCTTTTTTCATCGCCTGAAGGGCAAAACAGGCTTCAACCTCGGTATCTGTCCGGCTCAGGGTATCGGGATTGAAAGGTGTTCCGGTCTCTGCCCTTACCTGAAGGTACATGATTGCTTTTCTCAGGTCTCCTGCCGCAGCAGCAACAATCAATCCCACCTCCTCCAGGGGAATGCGATCCGGTTCAGGGATCTCTTCCCGGATTTTCAGGACAGTATTCCTCACGATCTCCCGCGGGACAGGGGTGAAATACAGGGGGACACACCGGGACTTGATGGGAGGAATAAGGGAGGAGACCTGGGTTGTACAAAAAATAAACCGACAGGTTGCACTGTACCGCTCCATCGTCCTCCGCAGGGCATGCTGGATATCGTGGGGAAGAACATGGGCATCCTCGAAGAGCATTACCTTAAACTCTGCGTTAATCGGCCTGATCGATGCATATGACGAGATAACATGCTTGAAATTCGAGATGAATGATTCATCCGTGCGGAAAAGATGTAAAAACCGCTCGTCAGATTCAAGCCCGTTTTTTCCCCGCTCGATGAGATCGGAGGTGATGAAGACGGTGACATTGTCCTGCCAGGTCTCCCCGTAGATGAGCCTGAGCATCGTCTCTACAGCCACGGATTTTCCTGTACCGGAAGGCCCTGAAACAACAAGATGGGGAAGATTTTTCGTCTCCGCACACATCTTCATGACTTCACATACCCGATCCTGCCCGTAGATCTGGTCGAATGAAACAGGGCGGTACTTTTCAATCCAGAACATCTGAAAGCCTCCTGCAGATCGTATCTATCGCGTCCCTGATAAACAGGGAACCGCTGATATTCTGGATTACCTGGGAGACATCTTTGGATTTCATATCGTTACAAAACCGTGTAATATTTGGAATTGCCCTGGTAACTTCATCAATTACCGGGAGAGTAGCTATTCTCGAGGTGCGGGAGAGGGGATTTAAATCAATCGCGATTACGGTTTTTCCTAACGATACCAGCACCTCC
>JAJRBL010000133.1 GCA_028679485.1 Methanospirillum sp.
ACATTTTTATCGTCAACCATCAATTTTCTTAGTGGTTGACGATGTTTGGAGACCTCGAACGCTCACGGTCAATAGCATATTCCGCCGCATTTATCGGGCTCATTGCACTGGGCGGCTGGATATCGGTTCCCTGTATCCCGGTACCGTTTACTCTCCAGACACTTTTTGTCCTTCTTGCCGGGGCCGTAATGAAACGAAAGGCGGTTATCCCGGTTATTGCTTTTGTCCTTCTGGGGTCCCTGGGACTGCCGGTATTCCACAATGGAATGGCCGGGCCCGCTGTGCTTCTTGGTCCGACCGGGGGATACCTGATCGGGTTTATTTTCGCCGCACTTGTCGTGGGTCTTGCCTATGAACAAAGCTCCTGGTACATGCATCTGATTGGGCTCACTTTCGGGACAGTAATTATCTATCTCTTTGGAATGGGTTGGCTGATGTGTTCCCTTGGTATGGGAGTTATCCCGGCTTTTACCGCGGGTGTCCTGCCCTTTGCTATTGGCGATGCCATCAAGGCCGGTGCCGCATACATGATTGCACAACGACTTCCATGATTTCAATACGCGCTCTCCGCCAGGGAGTACTGGATATCGAAGTACTTGACATTAATCCCGGAATCACTTCGGTCATCGGTCCCAATGGCAGCGGGAAAACAACACTTCTCAGACTTCTTTCCGGGATTTCCCTGCCGGAATGCGGGACCATTTTCATCGATGACCTGTCCCCACGTGCAGTGGAGACCGGCTGGGTCAATGAATTCCCGGACCGGAACATCCTCTTCGACACGGTTGCTGACGAGATCGCATCCCCCCTCCGCTTCCACCGGGTTTCCTGTCGTGAAACTGATACCCTTGTGACTGACCTGATGACCCGGATGAGGATTTCCCATCTCCAAAACCGGGGTATGCAGGATCTGTCCGGGGGGGAGAAGATCCTCACCGCCCTTGCGGCAGCTATCGTCTGCAATCCCCGGATCCTCGTACTCGATGAATATGACTCGCATCTTGATGAGAACAGGGCCCGGGAGATTGAGGAAATCCTGAAAAAAAGCACGATACCCTATATCATCCGGTGCACCCAGCAGATGGAATCCGCTTCACGCGGCAACGGGATCATCTATCTGGAAAATGGCAGGGTCGTGCACCAGGGGTCTCCTGACAAGGTCTTTGCAGCCCTCGCAGGAACGGCATTTTATCCGTTCTCCATGAGGTGCGGAATATGAGAGTTGTTCTTAACGATCTCATCCTGTACCGGGAACACTGGTCACTGTCTGCCCGCGGTTCCTTTACAGATGGAATCCATTTGATCAGCGGAGATACCGGAAGTGGCAAGACTACCCTTGCCCTTCTGATTGCCGGACTGATGCAGCCGTCACAAGGTTCCGCTGAACGCGAACAGGTAGAATCGCTCATGGTATCGTTCCAGTTCCCGGAATACCACGTTACCGGTGCCACGGTGCGTGAAGAATGCTCATCATGGGGTGGAGATCCACTGACCATTCTTATGGCCGTAAATCTGGCCGGAAAAGAAGATCTCTCGCCATTGCGGCTGAGCCGCGGCGAATTGAAACGTCTTCATCTTGCATGTCTCCTGGCAAATGACTATGACCTCCTCATCCTGGATGAACCCTTCAGCTCTCTTGATTGCCTTGAGAAAGAACGCATCTGCGGGGAGATTTCCTCACGCCAGAAAGGTATCACAATCATCTTTACGCACGAGCAGGAACTGTTCCCGAGAGTTGATTACATCTGGGAGATTGAGAGAGGCTCACTCTGTTGCAGGGGCCCTCTTCCGGGAGCACTCATGGTGTGGGACCATGCACCGGTGAGCGTGAAAAAACTGGTTGCACAGGGAAAAATACCTGACAATATCACACCGAAAGATCTTCTGGAGGTTGCATGCAGGACATAAGGTTGCGCATTGGTACGGCCATTCTGCTCTGCCTCTCGGCATTCATCAGCATTCCGGGTGCGATAGCGGTATTTCTCTGGTGGCTGGCATTCTCCGGGCATGTTTTCCAGGTTATCAGGATGCGGATAATCATGCCGGTTGCGGTCATGCTCGCCTTTTTCAGTGCCGTGCTTGCCTTATCCGGGGGTGACGGGATCTCGTATTTTATCCGGATGATGGTCATTGTTCTCATTGGTTTCTGGGTATATGCGGAGCAAAAGAGTGGTGAGTTTCTCCGGTTCGGCGTGTGGCTGCTTGGGGAGCGTTGGGGATTCGAGCTGGGAATGCTGGCCGACATGGGCCTGCAGACCATGCACCTCCTGATTCGTGACTTCGATCAGATCCGGCTTGCAGAATCCCTGAAGGGTTTCAGGCCCGGGTGGAAGACCATTGTACCGGGGGGTGTTGTACTGGTCAGTGGTGCGCTTATGCGGGCCGAACATACTGCGGAACTCCTGGCAGCTCGGGGATATCGCAACGGAGGTTCGCTCAGTCCGGTGTTCATTACACCTGCAAAAGACATTCTCCTCAGTCTTACGGCATTATGCGTACTCATCATAGCTCTTATCTCCGTTAGTGAATTTTTTATACTATACGGATGAATTTTTGAGAGGCTGAATATAATCCTGATGCCCGACTGAGGACTCCTTCATGCACGCTGCCTCCACCAAAAAAGTCCTGATCACCGATACGACTCTTCGTGATGCACACCAGTCGCTTATTGCTACACGGCTCAGGACCGAGGATATGCTCCCTCTTGCCCGGGAGATCGATCACTGTGGTTTCTTCTCTGTTGAAGCCTGGGGCGGCGCCACCTTCGATACCTGCATACGGTTCTTGAACGATGACCCCTGGGACCGTCTGAAG
>JAJRBL010000134.1 GCA_028679485.1 Methanospirillum sp.
AGTCCTGGTAATCTCCGATATGCTTCGTGAGTGCTGCAGAGTGGATGACCGCATCTATCGTGGAGGCGAGATCCTGCCAGGTCTTCTCATCAAGTCCACACCACTCCCGGCTCAGGTCTCCGGAAAGAATCGTGATCCGGGATCTCTTCTGCCTGAGAAGGTCTGGTCCGAACGTCTCATCTATCCGCTTTTCCACGCGGCTCCATGCATCAGCCTCATCATGAGCACGGACGATGAGGACTATCGTATAGTCTGTCATCTCCAGGAGATCCCTGAGGAGATAACCTCCCAGTGTCCCCGTTACCCCGGTAAGAAGGATCCGGCGATAACCCCTTTTTGCGGGAAAATCGGCCATATCCCACTCAAAACGGCGAATTCTCTCTTCGTATTCGGTCTCTTCCCGTGCAAGATCAGGAACTTTCCCTGGCTGTCTCAGAAGATCGAGCAGTTTTGGGATCCGATCGCTCATCCTGGTCTCACTCTGGGGGATATGTTCTGCCTGTTCTGCGATGGTCCGGAACTTGAAGATATCCGTAATTGAGACGGTAAAGTTCTTTTCGAGTTCAATGACCAGGGCGATCGCACGAAGCGAATCTGCGCCGAGATCGAAGAAGTCGTCAAAGATACTGATGCAGGATCTCCCCAGCACCTTCTCCCAGGCCTTCGAGACGAGGTGTTCGGCGTTGTTCCTCGGCGGCTCGTACGAGATCTCACAGGATTCAGGCCTGAAATCAGGACACTTCAGGGCATGACGGTCAACTTTCCCGTTACGGTTCAGGGGGAATGTCTCCTCGTGTACGAATCGTGCCGGGATCATGTATTCAGGTATCTTTCCCCTGAGAAATGCCTTCATCTCAGACTCCAGGACAGGGGAATCCGCCTCGTAGAATCCGCAGAGAAACTTCCCGCCTGAAGCATCATCAAAGGCAAGGACAACGGTATTCCTGACTCCCGGCAGGGATCTCATGGCAGATTCTATCTCACCAGGCTCGATACGGTATCCCCTGATCTTGACCTGGAAATCGATACGTCCGATATACTCCAGTACCCCGTCTGCACGGATCCTGACACGGTCGCCGGTCCTGTACATCCGTTCTCCCGGAACAAAGGGATCGGAAAGGAACTTCTCCGCAGTCAGATCAGGGCGGTTCAGATACCCGCGGGAGACACCTTCGCCGGCAATATACAGTTCGCCGGGGATGCCCACCGGAAGCAGGTCTCCCCCTAAGCCCAGCACATAAATTCTCGTGTTTGCGATGGGATACCCGATTGGAGGATTTAGGATGACGGAATCGATCTCGATGCTGGTCGATGCCATCGTGGTCTCGGTAGGACCATACTCGTTAACGAGCTGGTAGGTGCCGATGCGGTATTTTTTCAACCGGTCTCCCCCGACAACAAGCCTATTCAGGGACTTGTTTCCGGTCACCTGGATAAACTGCTCTGCAAACTGGGTCGGGAAATGGGCATGGGTGATCCGGTTCTCTTCGCAGTACTGATCCAGTTCGTGGGGAGACATCCGCAGAGACTCCGGTATCACATGCAGTTCCCCACCTGCAACGAGCGGGGCAAAGACCTGTACAACCGAGACATCGAAGGAGAACGAGGCAAACTCGAGGCTCCTGCTTCCCGGCCCGAACTGGTGTTGCCGGGTATACCATGAGATGAAGTTCACCATCGAATGATGCTCAACCATCACGCCCTTGGGTTTTCCGGTCGACCCGGAGGTATAGATCAGGTAGGCAAGGTCGTGGACTGAAGGGGTACATGACGGGAGAGCGAAGTATCCGGACCGATCTTCCAGACGATCCAGCGGGATCTGCACCCCGGTATACAGCCCGGAGAATGATCTGAGCGTCTCCTCCCTGCCCAGGAGCACCTGTGCCCGGGTATCCTCGAGGATGTACCGTATCCTCTCCTCCGGGTACCCGGCGTCGATGACCACGTATGCAACATGAGCTTTCAGGGCTCCCACCATGGCCGCAACGGTCAGGAACGACCGTTCTCCAACGATACCGACGATAGTCTCCTCCCTGCCATCACAACCGGCAAGGTGACGGGAAAGCTGTTCGGCAATCCTGCCAGACAACAGATCAAGTTCCTTGTAGGTGAGAATACCATCAGGAGCAACTATGGCACGGTTTTCCGGGTATTCAGCAGAGATCCGGGTAACTGCATCACCTATCGTCGTCCACACGGGAAGGGGCGTTCTCGTATTGTTTACCTCTTCCAGGAGGAAATGGCGTTCTTCGTCATCGATGAGATCGTAATCCCCGCAATTTCCGGAGGGATCTGATACGATTGAACGGATCAGGGAGAGCAGGTGGAGTTCGAGGTACCGGATCGTATCATCGCTGAAGAGAGGGCTGCGGTAGTCAACTTTGAAGAAGATATGGTGTTCCCTCTCCCATACGAATATGCTGATATCAAACTTCACCAGGTTCTGCTCAAAAAAACGGTGCGTTGATGTGAGTCCTTCGGCAGTAAAGGATCGGTCTTCCATGTTCTGTACGACCAGATTCAGATCGATGAACGGGTGTCTTCCTGCCCCCCGGTTCTCTGCAACCGCTTCGTATACCCGGGAGAGAGAGAACGGCTGGTGATCATAGAGATCAAAGAGATTGTCACCTACCTGCTGCAGGTATGATATCATCGGCTGATCCCGCGATACCCGGCATCGTACCGGGATCGTCTCGACAAACATCCCTACCACGGATTCGGAACCTTCAGGTCCTCTCCCGTTTGTGGTCGTCCCGATGATGACATCTTCCTGCTGGGTGTAGGTAGCATAGAGGAGACCTATCACCCCTGTGAGCAGGGAATGGAGGGTTGTCCCGGTTTTCCTGATGAGATCATGCAGTGAAGAGGTTAACTGCTCGTCAAGGATGAACTCACGCGTTTTCCCGGAGAAATCAGGAGTATCAGGACGCTCTGCATCGGTTATCAGTTCTGCAGGACGATACTCATCCAGGTACTCTTTCCAGAACCGATCGTTCCCTTTCAGAAGGCCTGATTCCTCCAGATTCCGGAGCCATACCGCGTAGTCACGGAACTGGAATGCAGGCGGTTTAATCTCTTCTCCTGCATAGAGACGTGAGAGCTCATCAAGGAGAAGAGAGACTGACATGCCGTCAGCGATGATATGGTGGAGGTTTAAGAGCAGGAGGAAGCGATCCTGCGAACACTGGATGAGTTTTACCTTGCATAAAGGGGCTTTACCCAGATCAAAACCGGTGAAAAATGATGCGATAACTCCGCCTGATCTCTCATACGGAACTTCATCATAGCTCAGTCTTACTTTTGATTCAGGTTCGACGATCTGGACAGGTTCGCCGTTTTCAAGGGCAAATATTGTCCTGAAGAGATCGTGCCTGTTGACCAGCCTCGTTATCGCATCAGCCAGTCTTTTTTTATCCAGGGAACCGGAGATCTCGATAACCAGGGGGATTATATAGGTATTTTTTATAGAGCCCATCTGTTCAAGCATGAACAGTTGTTTTTGCGGTTCTGACAGTGGGTATGAACTGGCCTGAGGAGCAGGATGTATTCCGGGCAGTTGCGGTTTTTTGGACCCGGCAAGAACAGTGCTGATGGCACGGGGGGTCTTCAGCCGGAAAAACTCCCGGAATGGCAGATCACAGGAGAACGCCGATTCAATCTGTGCAATAACCAGGATAGCCTTTATAGAGTCTCCTCCGACAGAGAAGAAATCATCGAGGGCACCTGCCTGGTGGACTCCCAGCACCTCTTCAAAGATCCTGGCGATCTGTTTCTCCTCTTCAGTATCAGGAGATACGAACTTCGTCTCTTCAGCCACCTGTTCGGGTCTTGGGAGGTTTTTCCGGTCTATCTTCCCGTTCTGATTCTTCGGGATCGAATCGAGGGCGATGATAAAGGCAGGGATCATGAATTCCGGGAGGGTTTTATGAAGGATCTCCCTGATCTCCTTCTCCTCAACAGGCCTGGACCGTACGTAATACCCGCAGAGGAAGACCCTGCCGTGTTCATCTTTCAGATCGATCACCGCAGTCTCGGTGATCCCCGGGATATCCATGATAGCCTTCTCGATCTCGCCGATCTCGATTCGGAATCCCCTGATCTTTACCTGGCGATCCATCCTGCCGAGGTGAAGGATGTATCCTTCTTCAGTCCAGCATGCGAGATCTCCGGTTTTATAAAGACGTTCACCGGGGATGAAGGGATTTTCAATGAATACTGTCGCAGTCTTCTCCGGGAGGTTCAGGTAGCCACGAGAGAGCGAGACGCCGGCGATGCAGAGTTCCCCAGAGGCACCAAGCGGCTGGAGATTATTCCACCGGTCAAGAATGTATACCTGGTAATTGTAGTGGGGATATCCTATCGGGATGTTGTCATAGTCATGTTCTACCCTGAAGGAGGTTGCACTGACCGTACATTCGGTAGGCCCATAGAAGTTAAACAGGGTATAAGACCGCTTCTTGAACTGCCTGAGTTTTTCCCCCCCTACCATGAGACACCGGATCGAGGAGTTATCGACAAACTCCATGAACTGCTCACCGAACTGGGTCGTAAAACCAACGATGCTGATCTTATTCTCTTCAAAATATTCATTCAGATGTTTGAGAGAGAACCTGATCTCCTCGCTGATGACATACAGCGTCGCCCCGGCGATAAGGGTCGGATATATCTCGAGCATCGAGAGATCAAAACTGAAACTGGCATGTTTTGCCACGTGATCTGTATCAGTGATCGAGAATTCTTCGATCAACCAGTAGACGTAATTTACAAATGAACGATGTTCCAGCATGACACCTTTCGGATCTCCGGTAGAGCCGGAGGTATAAATCAGGACGGCAAGATCTGAAGACGAACCGCGGGCGACGTAAGCGGGCTCAGGCCCTGTAAAGGTATCAGGATTGGAAAGGTCAAGCATCACCGGGATATCGATCGCGTTTTCGGTAAGAAGGGCGATAAACCGGGGGGTTGCTAGGATAATCCTGCATTCGCTGTCCTTGATCAGGTACCTGATCCGGTCCGGCGGATAGGCAGGATCGATGGGCATAAAGGCAGCACCTGCCTTCATGATCGCTACCTGGGCAATCACCGGGATGGCCGAACGATCTGCAAGAATTGCCACAAACTGATCCCGCCCTGCCCCGTGAACCACGAGCTTTTCAGCAAGGATCGTGGAGATCCGATCAATCTCGCCATAGGTGTATCTTGTATTCTGGTACACGAGGGCAATATTATCAGGCTGCCTGACTGCCCGTTCATGGATCAGGTGTTGCAGACAGCCATCAGGGTACGTATGGCCGGTATTATTGCATTCATGAACCAGTTGATTCTTCTCTTCATCGGTGAGAAGATCAAGATTTGATATTTTTCTCTCCGATCCCCTGCACCCTTCATGCACAATCTTTTCAAGATGACCTATCATCCTCTCGATCCTGGCAGGAGAGAAAAGGGCAGGGTTATACTCTACATATATCTCCAGGGGGATCTCTTCCCCCTTTCCCCCGGTATGGCAGAAGAGAACAAGGTTACTCCCGGATTCGGCGGGAGGATGGTACCTGGCACGGGCTGCATGCCCGACATCAGCATGAACGTTCTGGACAAACGTGTAATCAAGCAGATTATAGGTTTCTCCGGTAATATTCCGGATATCTGAGATAAGGGTGTCATAGGGATATCGTGAGTGTGCCTGTGATTCCTTCAGGACTGAGGTTACCGAAATGAGCAGTTCGTGGAACGTCTGCCCGGGATCGCATCTGAGAAAAAGGGGAGGATTTGCGACAAACATCCCGATTGCATCCTTCATCTCTTCAGGGTAACGGTTTGCCAGTGCGGTACCGAGCACTATCTCTTCGTTTCCGGTAAGCCTGGAACAATATAATGCAAAAGAGGTGAGGAAAACACGAAAAGGAGAGGTTCTGACAGAATTACAATAGGAGTAAACCTCTTTGCAGATTTCAGGTGAAATATTGAAGATGAGAGTCTTCCGATCTATGTTATCTGCGTGACAGGATGCAAAATTCAATGGCTCAGGGAGATTTTCCAGTTTTTTCTGCCAGAATCTTCTATCTGACTCATACTCCGGGGAGGAGAGATAATTCTCTTCGTGAATCGTGAAATCAGGGAAATGGGGTGTTGGAAATACCGGAGGGGGGTTCCCTTTGGAGATCTCACGGACCATCCGCTCTATCCTGCTCATCAGGATGGCCTGGGATGTCCCGTCCAGAATGATATGATGAATATTGCTGAAGATCGTGTAGCGTGATGGTGCAGTCTCGACAATAACAAGGCGTGTCAGTGTTCCCCCGTTCATCATATCCAGCGGAACCAGTCTCTCCCGTTGTACCCATTCGAGGTACCCTGCCTCGCCACCGCAGTTCCTGAAACTGATAAACTCAACAGGTATCGGATCGTCTGCATAATACTGGCAGGGAACGCCGTCTGTAACGATGATCCGCAGGGAGAGAGAACGCTCCCGGCGGATAATCTCCTGCAGAGCTGCCTGGATGCATTCATACGAAACCGGATCATCAAAGCTCAGCGTTGCCATCATGTTCCACATATTCGTCCCCGGGTTCATGGACTCTACGAGGAATATTCTTTTTTGAGCATGGTTTAAAGGAAATGTTGTAGGATTCACAGGGATTCTCCTTTGGATTAAATCAAATTCTTATTCACGCGGATTTATTCCTTGTAAAGGCTTTTTTGCGGCAATACATACCAGAAGACAGAGCAGGGCACAGATCAGGATAAACGTCATGGCATGGGAGAAATTCTCAACCAACCGGATTTGGGAGAGTGTGCCTGAAACTTTCTGCCCTGAAAAACCAACTGAATAGAGAATAGTGCATAATGTCACCCCGGTTATACTTCCAAACTGAACGGCAAGGGATTTGAGTGATGAAATAGTCCCTTTGTTCGTCGCTCCCGACTGGTTCATGATTAATGCCACGCTGGCCGGAACAAAGAGTCCGATTCCAACGCCAAATATCACCAGTGACAGGAATATATATGTTGTCGTTGTCGATACGTCAAATCCGTGAAATGCAACTCCTGCAACGATACAGAAAGACATCCCGATGATACAGGGTGTCCGGGGCCCTTTTTTGTCGGTGATCCACCCGGAGAGATAGGCAAGAACGAT
>JAJRBL010000135.1 GCA_028679485.1 Methanospirillum sp.
GGTATCGGATCCTGTATATTCAACGGAAAATAAAACCCTGTCGCTGCAGGTAACTCCTCAGAAATACTATGACGGGACGCTGTTATCAGAATATGGGAAGAAAAAAAGCGAGATACAGCCCGGAGAATATGCAACGGTACACCTTCATCTTGAATCCGCAATTTCTGAAGCTGAAAATGCCTGCGATTGCTTATACTGGGATGAAGCAGAGAATAAATGCTGTCAGGTACGTTGCAATGGTATCATAACCTATTCAGATAGCAGCTGCTTTGTATGATTTAAATACTTCAGAGGAGTAAGCGAACGTTCCGGATTATTCCGGAATGTTGCATCATATTATATTACGGATAATGCTCAGAGAGATAACAGATGAAACGGGTCTCTTTATCTCGGATGGTCACTCTATTGATTCTCCTCATCTCTTTTCTGCCGATGACCGGTGTATCGGCAGGAACGCATGATACTCCTGCACCGTCACTCGTTTTAACACAGCCAAGTGATAATGAGACTAATTTTGCAGAAAAACGTGATTTCTATGTGTACGGGGTTTTTCCAGACCGGCTGGAACACCCGGGGGATATCAGGATTGAACTCCTCAAAGAGGATAATGGGAGTGAAAGAAGGGTACGTCTCCTGGAGAGTCACGTAGACTCCATGAATGGGACTACCTCCCCCGACTCCATCGAGACCAATTATTCGGAAGGACTCGACCGGGGAGACCTGATGGTGGCAGATCTCATCAAGGAGCCAGGCGGTCTCTTCGATCCATCCAACAAAGTAGTGGTGACCCATGAGTATTACCAGGGCATGATCCTTGGCGGGGTAACCAAAGACTTTGACACCACCTATCGTGACGAGAACGGAACCCTGCTTGAAGATCTGACCGCCGGTACTTATACCATCATCGTGACCGGGTTATCCGGAGACGTCTCCGGACAGGTCGTCGTGAAGAATATCACGTTCGGCCTTACCGACTCATTGTTTGGCACCGATCGTCCTCCGGTCAACCTGCAGAACAGGATCGCCTATGCAGATGTACATCACCTCCGGATCGACCGGGACTGGTTCCCCGGATATTTCCTCTTTCCCGGTTATAACAACACGGGGTACTCGGTTCCCAAACGATGGAATCCAAACAATGCCATTGAATCGGTAAATGACCAGAACGGGACGGTTATTGATACTCCTGCGGTTGCCAATAACTCGCTGATCCTCTACAATATCAATGAGAAGAGTACGACATATGGGGTAGAGCTGTCAGCAATACTCAAATACGGACTTGAAGAGAGTGACAATACGACATTTTTACTGTACAATACCGGAGAGCCCTCCCTCTCCTATATCAATGCGAGTTCAGGGACAGAAGAGCAGGTTCCCGGAAACCTTACTCCTTTTCCTGACGGAAGCCGGCTGGCTCTCACGAGGGCAGAGATCTATCCGGACGAAAATTCCGGGGAGAACACCTATGATCCCTGGAATAACACGACGGTCATGGATGTTGATTACCATATCTCCGATGGAATCACCATTCATGCAGGCGATACCATGACACTCTTCGGGGTTACGAAGCCGATTCGCTCTTCGGTGAATGAAACGGATATCCCCCACCGGTTCACCATAAACAACCGGATTGCAACTATCAGGTATGATATCCGTGACGAAGAGGGAGACGAGGTATACAACTCTACCAGGATGGTGAATCTCTCCCGGCTGTTTAATCAGGGCTCACCGGATCGCTTCAACTCGATCTTTGAGTTCGGTCACGAATTCACCCTGCCTGATACGCCGGGAAGATATATCCTTCATGCATGCGGAATCGATATGTCAGGCAATCTTGTATCAGGGACTGATAACTCAGTTCAGGTAACCGTTGTGGCTCCCTGACCCCCCGGTGATATCGATGCACTGACACGGGGAGATGCCCGGGTATCGATCTCAGGGAATCCTCCGGTTTCCAGGTACCAGGGGATCGATACGGGGAAGGGATCACTTGCCTTTACCACAAGGAAGGGATTATTCATCCTTTCATTTCGGAAAGAAACTACCGGAATAGTTTTAGGTTCTCTGAATAACCGGAAGATTGTTGGGAAACGGGCACCGAAGGGAGTGAAACATAATTTAATCCTCTGAAGTATGATCTCTTGTGAGCAGAAAAGCAAATGATGAAGGATAATTTTAAAATTCACCACATCCCGGCGACGGTATGGGGAAGAAAGAGCGAAAAACTGTTCATTGCAGTACATGGAAATCTCTCGCATAAGGAAGATACCGTCATAGAACTTCTGGCAGAGGAGGCGAATAGAAAAGGATTCCAGGTATTGAGTTTTGATCTGCCGGAGCATGGAGAGAGGAGAGAAGATGATACTCCGTGTACCGTGGATCAGTGTCTCCACGATCTCAGGGAGATAGTGAACTATTCAAAAGATCGGTGGAACGAGTTGCATCTCTTTGCATGCAGTATGGGAGCATACTTCAGCCTGTTGTCATATCCGGGTGTCGGTCTTCAAAAAGCCCTTTTCCTCTCTCCGGTGGTTGACATGGAACGAATTATCAGAGATATGATGAGGCGGTTTCAGGTCACCCCTGAGCGTCTGCAAAA
>JAJRBL010000136.1 GCA_028679485.1 Methanospirillum sp.
AACCGGGACCATCGCCCTTACCCTCCAAAACACGGGAACGGTTACTCTCCCCCCGCAGGCCAGGATCAGCCTGGTACCGGAGAATCTCCTGGCCGGAACCGTCGGAGAACTGAATGCCACCTCCCGTTCCGGTGGAGAATTTAATACCTCGTTCCCACTGCATATCCCCACGAACCCGGGGGAGTACGTGTACGTGTTCCAGCCTGAACAGGTGACGACGAATGTCTCTTCAGGCGAACCGGTCTACGTCACTGCCGGCTATTTGAACCGGTTCACCGTGACCGTTCCATCCTCAGGGGATGCAGGGGTTGCGATCTCATGAGGTACCCGGTCTTCCGGGTACTTCTCGTTCTCGGGGTGAGCCTGCTCCTCTTCGGGGTTTCTGCGGATCGGCTCCCGAACCAGACACCGGAGACGCAGGTCTTCAAGATCGATACGATCATCGACGCGACCGGGATAATATCAGATTCTGCAGATCTGAAGGGTTTTATCACCACGAACGAGACCCATGACGGAGTACTCCACAAACGCGAGGTTCTCGCCCAGGTGGTCTTCTCTGACTCTCTCCGGACATCGGGGGGAGAGATCAGCGAGAACCGGGGATTTTCCTGGGACTCCGGGGGAAATCCCGGAAGGCTGACAATCTGAAGAACGAGAAGGTCGTAACATACGCGGGGACTGATGGATCCCATCTCCTCGGGGACGAGTCATATCCCTTGAGGTGATGGGTAACTACTCCCGGGGAGTTATGCTCATCAGGTGTATATTTGCCGAATATCCCTATGCACTCTACCCTGCCTTTGCAAACGATGTCTCCGCGAAGAGCAGCCTCGTGAACTTCAACTCGGGCAAGGTATCTGCCAAAGGAGAAGTTCGGGAGATATCATCCTCGAACACCACACCGGCCAGACTCGGGTACCAGGTAACTGTAACACCGGAGAACGACGAACTCGCCACCGGGACGGTGAAGACCGGGTTTTCCGGGGATATCATGGAGGTAAGGCTCCCGAACGGGAGTTCCTACAACGGAAACAAATCTGCAGCCACGAATTCGTGGAGGGACAAAACAACCGTAACCGGTGGGATCCGGGAGTTGCAGAAGATGATGGGATACGAGTCGGTGATGAGAGTGTGATGACAGGAAAAACCGTCTCATACCTCTTGTCCTGCCAAAGCCTCCGGTTACAACCCGGAAGCGGCAACAGGACAATATCACGACTTCAATGCTGATTCGTCACGGGTGTTGATATCGAAAATATCCTGCTCATCTCATCTCAACTTATTTATAGAACATCAAATCAATGCTATCCAACATCGGAGTGAATAATAATGTCAACACAACTTGGAGGACGGCCGGTCTATATCCTTACAGAAGGCAGTTCCCGTAACCATGGCCGTGATGCACAAAGTATGAACATCACCGCAGCAAAGGCGGTGGCCGGTGCTGTCAGGACCACCCTTGGTCCAAAAGGGATGGATAAGATGCTTGTTGACTCAATAGGCGATGTAGTCATCACCAATGACGGGAGTACCATCCTCAAAGAGATGAGCATCGAACATCCGGTGGCAAAAATGATGGTGGAAATCGCTAAAACCCAGGACGATGAGGTGGGTGACGGGACAACGACTACGGTGATTATCGCCGGTGAACTACTCAAGCGTGCCGAAGACCTCCTTGAACAGGGCATACACCCGACCGTGATCGTCCATGGGTACCGGATGGCAGCTGAAAAAGCCCTGGATATCCTTCAAAGCTTTGCAATAACGATCAAACCCACCGATATGAAAACACTCAAGAAGATAGCCGAGACTGCAATGGCTGGTAAAGGCGTTGAAGCTGCCAGATCCCTGCTCTGTGACCTTGTGGCAAAGGCCGTAACTGTTGTGGCTGAGTCTGATGGCACGGTTGATGTCGGGAATATCAAGATCGAGAAAAAAGTAGGTGGATCTATCGAAGAATCCGAGATCATCATGGGGATAGTCATCGATAAAGAGCGGGTTCATCCGGGTATGCCGGCAAAGATCACCAAAGCAAAGGTACTGCTTCTGAATGCACCGGTTGAGTTCACAAAAACCGAAGTAGATGCCGAGATCATGATAACCCATCCGGATCAACTCCAGGCTTTCGTCAATGAAGAAGAGCGGATGACGAAGATGATCGCTGAAAAGATCATCAAAACCGGGGCAAACGTTGTTATCTGCCAGAAGGCCATCCATGATATCGCCCAGCATTACCTGTCAAAAGCAGGCATTTTAGCCATCCGGCGGGTTAAAAGCAGCGACATGGACAAACTTGCCCGGGCAACCGGTGCCACGGTTGTCTCCAGTATCGATGCGATTTCAGCAAAAGAACTCGGATACGCCGGGATAGTAGAGGAGCGGAAGGTATCAGGGGAAGAGATGATCTTTGTCGAGGAATGCAAGAACCCCAAGGCGATCACCCTCATCATCCGGGGAGGGACAGAACATGTGGTAGCGGAGTATGAACGTGCCATTGAAGATGCTATCCGGGTTGTCTCCACCGTTGTCGAGGATAAGAAGTATGTCCCCGGCGGTGGTGCACCTGAAATAGAACTCTCCCTCCGGCTCCGGGAATATGCACCTGCAGTAGGAGGTCGTGTTCAGCTTGCTATCGAGGCCTTTGCCACGGCACTTGAGATAATTCCACGGACCCTTGCCGAGAATGCAGGCCTTGATCCGATTGATATGGTCGTTGCACTTCGTTCTGTCCACGAGAAGGGACAGAAGAGTTTCGGGTTGAATGTCTTCGAGGGAAAGCCGGTGGACATGCTCAAGGAAGGTGTTATTGAGCCACTCCGTGTCAAAACACAGGCGATATCGGGTGCTGTGGAAGCAGCAGGTATGATCCTCCGGATTGATGATAACATCACCTCGGCAAAATCAGCAGCACCGGCGACCCCCGGCGGTATGGGTGAGATGGGCGGAATGGGGATGTAATCTCACCTTTCGCAGAATAAGAGAACAATATTTTCAGTCTTGTCCAAAAGCAATATTTTTCATCATAAAACCCAATTCCTCAATATGAAATATTCCGTCCTGCGATACGCACTCCTGCTTTTTGTGGTTTTTATTATGGCCGGCATGGTCTTTTTCGTCAGCGGTGAAGATACCAAAAAACCTGATACTGCCGAGAAACTTCAAGGGTTTGATGATTTTTTCACTCAGAAAATGGCAGAATATGAAGTTCCGGGTGCGGTTGTCGGCATCGTTGAGAACGATTCGGTGGTGTATCTGAAAGGTTTCGGTGTCCGGGAGCTCCGAAAACCCGGAAAAGTTGATCCTGATACCCGGTTCCAGATCGCATCGGTATCCAAGTATGTAACCGCAGGTGCCATCGGCACGCTCGTTGATGAGGGGAAACTGGACTGGGATACCCCGATCGTGAAATATCTGCCGGATTTTGCATTGAAAGATACATATGCAGGTAATCATACAACACTCCGTGACCTGCTCGCCCACCGGACCGGACTTCGCCATTTCGACGGCGAACTGCTGGGCAGGGTCGGCTACTCGAACGGGGAACAGCTGAAGCGGATGCGGTATCTTGAACCGGGTACCGGTTTCCGGGAGAGGTACGTGTACTCGAATGCAGGCTATTTCATTGCCGGGGAAGTCGCAGCAAAGGTGGATAACCAGAGCTGGGAGGACTTGACGGATGCACGGATTATAAAACCGCTCAGCATGACACGTTCGGGTGCTCACCCTGAAACCCTGTACCTCGATAACAACCATGTTTCAGGCCACGCCGGCACAGGCGGAGATGTCCATACCATACCTCTTGAACTGGCATCATTCCCTGCTGCGGGTCAGGTGGTCTCAACCGGTCATGACATGACGCAATGGCTGCGGATGATGCTGAACGAGGGTTCTGTTGATGGAAAGCAGATCCTCGCCCCAAAGACAGTGAAAGAGATCCATGCCGTAAGCCTGGTTGCCGGATCAAACGGACCTCTTTCGGATCCGAACGGAGGGGTCGGGCTTGGTTGTGACTCAT
>JAJRBL010000017.1 GCA_028679485.1 Methanospirillum sp.
CGCTCAAGGAACTGCGGGATCTCGGCAACACCCTCGTTGTTGTCGAGCATGATGAAGACACCATACGGGCGGCAGACTGGGTGATAGACATGGGTCCGGGAGCAGGTCTCAACGGAGGAGAGGTCGTTGCAGAAGGGATACCGTCAGCTATCGAACAGAACGAACAGTCACTCACCGGGGCATACCTCTCCCGCCGGATGGAGATCGAGACACCCAAAACGAGGAGACAAAGCAGGAAGTACATCACCATCTCCGGCTGCCAGGAGAATAACCTGAAGAATATCAATGTAAAAATTCCCATGGGAACCCTGACCCTGGTAACAGGGGTTTCAGGATCCGGAAAATCAACCCTCATCTATGATACGCTCTATCCGGCCCTCCAGAAAATGGTGTACCATACACGATCCGAACCGGGAAAATACGCTGATCTTCATTGTGATGTACCCCTGGACAAAGTCATCGTCATTGACCAGTCACCGATCGGACGGACTCCCCGGTCAAACCCTGCGACGTATACCAAGGTATTCGACGAGATCAGGAGTATATTTGCCGAGACAAAGGAGGCAAAGATGAGAGGATACCAGTCAGGCAGGTTCTCGTTCAACGTAAAGGGCGGACGCTGTGAAGCCTGCCAGGGCGACGGCCTCATAAAAATCGAGATGAACTTCCTTCCCGATGTCTATATCGAATGCGAAGAGTGTAAAGGCACGAGGTATAACCGCGAGACACTCGAGGTGAAATACAAGGACAAATCCATCGCCGATGTCCTTGCCATGAGCGTTGACGAGGCGATAGAACTCTTCTCAGCCATCCCGAAGATAAGGAACAAACTGCAGACATTGGTGGATGTGGGACTTGGTTATATCAAGCTCGGACAGAGTGCAACAACCCTCTCCGGGGGAGAGGCCCAGCGGATAAAACTCACCCGTGAACTCTCGAAGCGGGCTACCGGGCAGACGATCTATCTCCTGGATGAGCCGACAACCGGCCTTCACTTCCATGATGTGAGGAAACTCATCCAGGTCTTCTCTGAACTCGTTGAGAAAGGAAATACCGTCATCGTCATCGAGCACAACCTTGATGTTATCAAATCCGCCGATTATATCATCGATCTTGGTCCGGAAGGAGGGGACGCCGGAGGAGAGATCATCGCAACCGGAACCCCCGAAGAGATAGCCGGAAATCCGGGAAGTTACACCGGGATGTTCCTTGCAAAGATGCTTGATACGAAGGTTCCGGACGCACCGAAGAGAAAAAGAAAGACGAAGAGTCGCATAGTCTGCGACACGTGCTGAATCATCATGATTGAACGGTCTGATATCCCTGAAGATCCCGGCTGCTACCTGTTCAGGGACGAGACCGGAAGAATCCTGTATGTCGGAAAGGCAAAGAACCTGAAGAGACGTGTATCAAGTTATTTTCAGAAGAAAGGGATCAATCCCCGGATAGATCTCCTCGTCTCGCTCATCAGAGAGATCGATTTTATCGTCACATCAACGGAAGTCGAGGCCCTGATCCTTGAAAATACCCTCATCAAGAAGAACCAGCCGAAGTTCAACATTGACCTCAAGGATTCCAAGAGTTACGCATTTATCCAGATATCCCATGACTCCTTTCCCCGGATAGGCATAGCAAGAAACCGGAACAAAAAGAAGGAGGAGACCCTGTACGGGCCGTTTGTCTCTGCTGCCGAGCGTGACCAGGTACTCAAATTCATCAAGCAGACGTTCCATCTCAGGACCTGCAGGAAGATGAACCGGCGTTCATGCCTCAGATCCCATCTCGGAACCTGTGCTGCACCGTGTACCGGGGGGATCTCTGAGCCGGAGTACCAGTACCTCGTCAAAAACGCCGATCTCCTTCTGAAAGGAAAAAACCAGGATCTCATATCTGAACTGAAGAGCAGGATGGAGTCATATGCCACGTCACAGGAGTATGAAAAAGCCCTCGTCATCAGGGACCAGATACAGGCCATCGGGAACCTGTCACAACGGCAGTTGGTGCAGCGGCAGAAACTGGCAGACGAGCATATCATCAATTATATCGTCTCGGGGGAGACCGTGTACCTTATCCTGTTCCTCGTGGAGCGGGGAACCCTCACGAGCAAGGAGGAGTTTACCTTTCCCCAGAGCGAAGAGTTCCTGGATGAATTTCTCCTCCAGTATTATGCCCAGAACCGGCCTCCCCATGAATTAATCCTTCCTGCGGAACCGGAGACAGACATGCATGAGTACCTGGCACAGATGAGGGGATCCCAGGTTATCCTGACCATACCAAAGCAGGGGGAGAAGAAACATCTCCTTGATCTTGCATATAAAAACCTGGAGGTATCCTTCTTCAGGGGAAAGATGAGGCTTGCCGAACTGGGCGAGGCCCTCCACCTCGAAAACCCGCCGGAGGTGATCGAGTGTTTCGACATCTCCCACCTTGGCGGAACCGGGACGGTCGGTTCCATGGTGTCGTTCAGGGAAGGAAGACCAGATAAAAGAAATTACCGGCGATACCGGATTAAAACCGCAGGAGCTTCGGATGACTATGCGGCGATCGGCGAAGTGGTGAAGAGACGGTACACAAGACTTCTTCGGGAACAGCATCCCCTTCCGGATCTCATCATCATCGACGGGGGACCAGGCCAGTTGCGATCGGCAAAGGAAGAACTGGACAGGTTACAACTTGCCATCTCCATCATCTCCATTGCGAAAAGGGAAGAAGAGATCTATCTTCCTGACCGGCAGCATCCCCACTCCATATCAAGAAAGAGTCCTGCCTCACTCCTCATCCAGGAGATACGGGATGAGGCTCACCGGTTTGCCATCTCCTACCAGAAAAAACTCAGGACCGGACTGATGAAACAATGAACCCTCAACCATTCACCCTCGTATCAGACTTTAAACCGACCGGATCGCAACCAGATGCCATTGCCCGGCTTGTAGAAGGATACCGATCAGGAAGAGCGTTTCAGACCCTGCTTGGCGTTACCGGCTCTGGCAAAACCTTCACGATGGCAAATGTCATCGAACAGCTCCAGATCCCGACCCTGGTCATTGCCCATAATAAAACGCTGGCTGCACAGTTATACAATGAATTCAGGGATTTTTTTCCCCATAACCGGGTCGAGTACTTCGTCTCGTACTACGACTACTACCAGCCCGAGTCATACCTGCCGGGGAAAGACCAGTATATCGAGAAGGATGCACAGATAAACCCCAAGATCGAGATGATGCGGCTCTCGGCAACCGCATCGCTCCTGAGCAGGACCGATGTCATCGTCATTGCTTCAGTCTCCTGTATCTATGGTCTCGGTCGTCCGGAGACCTACAAGAGAATGGGTTTTGACCTCGGGATCGGACAGCAGATCTCCCGGAAAGAGATCATCAGCCGTCTCGTGGACAACCTCTACGAGAGAAACGAGATAGAGATAATCCCCGGAAGATTCAGGGTCAAGGGAGACAGCATCGATCTCGTTCCCAGTTACTACAACAATATCATCAGAATAGAGCTGTTTGGTGATGAGGTGGAACGGATCACCGAGATTAACCGGATGACCGGGAATCCGGTGGAAAAACTCAGGCATATCTACGTGTATCCTGCAAGCCACTACGTGATCGACGAAACCAGGAAAGAACAGGCGCTTGTTGAGATCGAAAAAGAGCTGGACGAACGATTCCCCCATCTTGGCATGCTCGAAGCCCACCGGCTGAAACAGAGGACAACCTACGATATCGAGATGATCCGGGAGACCGGGTCGTGCAAGGGGATTGAAAATTATTCCCGGTTTTTTGACGGGAGAAAAGCCGGGGAAAAACCGTACTGCCTCCTGGATTATTTCCCGGAAAAATTTCTCATCATCATCGATGAAAGCCACCAGACCCTGCCCCAGGTCAGGGCGATGTTCAACGGTGACCGTTCCCGGAAAACACCCCTCGTCGAGTACGGTTTCCGCCTGCCATCTGCATTTGACAACCGGCCGCTCAGGTTCTCCGAGTTCGAGCAGTATCTCAAAAACGTGATCTGCGTATCGGCAACACCAGGAGAGTATGAGTTTGAACATTCGTCATCACGTGTCGAACAGATCATACGACCGACCGGCCTCGTGGATCCCGGGGTTGAGGTCAGACCGGTGCAGGGCCAGATGGATGACGTGATGACGGAGATCAGAAAGACCATCGACAGGGGAGACCGGATCCTTATTACCACCCTCACCAAGCGTCTTGCTGAAGAATTAACCGAGTACCTCCTCTCTCACGCCATAAAAACGAGGTACCTGCATTCGGATATCGATACTCTCGAGCGGACTGAGATCATCAGGCAACTCAGGCTCGGAACATTCGACGTACTTGTCGGAATCAACCTGCTCAGGGAGGGTCTTGATATCCCGGAGGTAGGGTTTATCGGGATCCTTGACGCAGACAAGGAAGGGTTTTTGCGTGATACGAGAAGCCTCATCCAGATAATAGGAAGGGCTGCACGAAATTCACAGGCATACGTGGTGCTCTATGCAGATACTATCACCGGATCCATGAAGGCAGCAATGGATGAGACTGAACGAAGAAGAACCCTCCAGATAGCGTACAACACCGAACATGGCATTATTCCAAAGACGATTATTAAACCGGTACGGGATCAGGAGATAGAACTCAGCGATGAGAAACAAGTCCCGAGATCTGCCCTTCCGAACCTGATCATCGATCTCGAATCAAAGATGAAGACCGCTGCCCAGCGCCTGGACTTTGAAGAGGCGATCATGCTCAGGGACAGGATCGCAACATTACGAAAAGAAGTGGAGA
>JAJRBL010000137.1 GCA_028679485.1 Methanospirillum sp.
CCCTACTTCGTAACTGAGATAATCCAGTCTTCTCTTATACTGAGTCAGGTCAGTCTCGGTAAGTAATCCCCATTCCTCGATCACGGATTCGAAGTTTCTTTCAAAGTAATCATCGAGGGTCCTGTCCAATGTCGGGACAGATTCACCTGCTGTTGTCTGAAAAGCAGTAAAATCTTCGAATATCTTTTTTGACTTCCCAGATGTTTCAAACATGTCTTCACCTATAGTTTCTTCTCTTCAGATTCAATCCTGTCAATCATCAAGTCCAGTTTTTCCCGCTTGATATAGTTCTCAAGCCGCCTCAGTCTGCCATCGATGGTCTTCTGTTTCATGAAGATCTCCGTCTCAAGATTAACGTTTGAATCTTCGATCTCCTTCAGGCTTGAGATCTGATCTGCAGATAATCTCAGTGACGGCTGGATTGATGCAGCGGTATCCTGTTTCAGGACGTTTAACTTGTCCCTTTCCAGTTCGAGTTCCAGCTTCCGGGTATTGGTCCGCATAAGCCTGATCTCCCTGACGATCAGGTACATGATCACCACGATCACGAGGAGCACACATATCCCGATAAGCCCATCCTGGCTGAAGGTAATCTCCAAGGTTATCCCTCCAGCATCCTGGTCATGAATCCGATTGCCTCCGACGGGCCGGTTATATACACGATATCACCCTCTTTGAGAACCATATCGGGCTTGCCATCCAGAAGGAGATCTTCACGCTGTATTCCTGCCAGGTGTGCCTCCGGGGGTATGGTAAGGTTTCCGACAGATCTGCCGGATGAAACCTTTACGGTTATCGCTGCATTACTGCCTTCTGCCCCGGTAAGAAGACTCCGTATTTTTTTTGCCTCCTCGGTCTGGAGACCTGACAGAGCCTTTTCTACGTCAGGGGAGAACCTGCCGATGGGGATCTTCTCCCTGATTGCTTCGGCAGAACTTTTTGCAGCCTGTGTTACCTTTTCACCGATTGGCCTGGTTTCATCCCTGATCTTATCAGATAACTCTTTTGCCTTATCACCGATATGTCCGGCCGTATCAGATGCTTCCTTGTGTATCCGGTCAGCAGTATCTGATACCTTAACTCCGATCTCATGAGCGCCGGTTTTGATCTGTCCTGCTGCAGATTCGGCTCCGGCACGGATCTGCTCTTCGAGAGGTTTTTTCCGTCTGACCAGAACTTTTCCCCCATCTGGTATCCCGAGTTTTTTCAGATCCTCACCACTAATCCGGATAGTGCCATCATCCACGAGTTCATCTGCAAATATCGTCAGGGTTAGGGTGGACCCTGCTTCTGTACTCACCTCTACGTCGGTTTTATCTTCTATTTCTAGGATCGAGAGGAGTTTTTCATGGATGCGGGCTCTTCCATGTCCGGGCATTGCCCGTTGTACTGCCTGCAGGGTTGTTTCCTCCATGAGGTTTTATCGGGTTATGAACTGTTTCAAGTTTTCGATCTGATATCACCCGGGATAATTTTGGATCATGTCACGATGCCGGTAAAAATCGTAATTAATATTGCATCAGCAGCGAAGTAATTTTATCCAGTTTTTGGATCTGTGGTTTTTATGGGAATAGAAAAATTGCTTGAAGGAAACCA
Source organism: Methanospirillum sp. (assembly GCA_028679485.1). Lineage (GTDB taxonomy): Archaea > Halobacteriota > Methanomicrobia > Methanomicrobiales > Methanospirillaceae > Methanospirillum. The sequence goes on from JAJRBL010000137.1 coordinate 1,597, forward strand.
GTGTTTTGTAGAGTGTGAATACCAGGAGAATATTGATTATTATAAAGCTCTTCTTAAAGGCCAGAATCCCCATGTCATGATGATCAGCTGCTGTGATTCACGGGTTGTACCTGAGATCACCTGTCATGCAAAACCCGGAGAAATCTTTGTTCACCGGAATATCGGGAATATTGTTCCGCCGGGCGACTGGAATGTCGGAACATTTCTTGAATACGGGATACATCATCTCAAGATCAATACTCTCGTGGTCTGCGGGCATGAAGAGTGTGGTGCAATGAAAGCCCTTGCAAGCCGCCAGTGTGGTGATGATGTCCTTATTCCCGGATGGCTCAGGCATGCCCAGCCGGCGTTAAACAAAATCAATACCGAGAGGGCGGATTCTTCAGATCCCGAGAAACAGAAGGAAAAACAGACCGAACTTGAGAAGGAGAATGTCAGGTTGCAGCTGAAGCATCTGCGTACCTATAAAATAGTACGTGATGCGGAAAAAGCCGGGAAATTACGGGTTATCGGTCTGTATTACCGGATCTCGACCGCCCAGCTTGAAGTGATCGATCCGGGAAAAAGTCTTGTTCAGGGATAGAAAACCCAAAAAAAGGATTAAATTGTTCCTGTCGGGGAGAAGATGGTCTGTTTCTGCTCAACGAGCATATCTTCGACATATCCCACCGTTTTTATTGTCAGGTTGTTCCGTTTTGCCTCGGAAAGGAGGTTCCTGGACTCTTTTGATGCCCCATTTGAGAGGATCAGAAGATGGGTACCGTACTCGGTCATATGCGCGTCTCGAATCATACCTGCTGCGTTCATATCGTCCTGCCAATTCGGTTCAAATTCCTTGTATGGTATCTGATTGTCCAGGGCGAACTGTTTTGCAATAAGATCAACTCCCGTGGATCCCCCAGCGACAATCTCATCAACTCCATTTAATTCGGCAATATATCTTTCTATTTCTTTTGAAACTGCCGCAAATTTCCGGCAGGTGCGGGGTCCTGAAATGATTAATTTTTTCATGCCTTTATCATTGGGTCATATCTGTTTAAATAATTTGTTCTGGCATATGCATCTCCCTTCATCCAGAAAAGCAGTGATATCTGTTATTCTTAAGATTTGCCCATTTATGGGCAGATTTTGCAATATGGCTTCAAAAAATCGTTTCATGGGAAATCTTTATCATTCCTTTCTGCCAATCTTCAATGGAACGATCTGAACAAATCGGACTTGTATTTATTCTTCATTTGATTATCAGCCAACGAATTCATCTTTTGTCTAGGTATGGGGTTATGTCAGAATTATTTCTTGTATCAATAGTATTCTTTGCTCTGGCCGGAATCGTCCCCCTTTGTCTTCAGAGACGAACGGCCCGGATGACATCCGGTCTGATATTGGGACTTGGATCGGTTTTTCTTATAGCCGGTTCAGGTATGGTGCTGATTGCAGGCACAAAAGAGATGGTATTTGTCACGGAACTGACCGGAATGTTTCCGGTTATGCTGGGAACAGACCGCCTGACAGCGGTTTTTACCCTTCTTCTCGGGTTGTTGTCTCTGGCAGCCGGCATGTATACTCCCGGATATCTCGAAAGAATGCACGGTTCAGGCAGATTATATCTTGTTTCAGGTTTAATTCCCTTTTTCCTGCTTTCCATGCTGTTCGTGCTCCTCTCAAGGTCCACATTTTCATTCCTGGCATTCTGGGAACTGATGGCAGTTATCTCCTTTTTCCTGGTGCTGACCGAGTACGAAGAAGGGAAGACACGACGAGCCGCCCTGTTTTATCTGGCAATGACCCAGATCTCGACCGTATGCATCTTTCTCGGGATCATTGCACTCTCAGTCATCACCGGGTCTTTCGGTTTTCCCGAGAAATTATCCGGGGAAGATCCTCTCTGTGCCCTGTCCTTTTTCTGTCTCTTCCTTGGTGTTGCAATTAAGGCAGGTGTTGTTCCATTTCACAAATGGCTGCCGTATGCCCATCCGGCTGCTCCTTCACCCGTATCTGCCCTGATGTCAGGCATGATGATCAGTACCGCTTTATACGCCCTGTTCCGCATCATTACCCTTTTTTATATCCCTCAGATCTCATGGGGACTCATTATTCTCGCTTTCGGATGTCTTACTGCTATTTTCGGGGTGATGTATGCTCTCAAGGAGCAGGATCTCAAGGGATTGCTGGCATACTCCTCGATTGACAACACCGGCATAATTCTCATTGGTATCGGGGTATGGATCATTCTTGGGATATCAGGTTTCCCGGTGATAGCAACGATGGCATATATCGGTGCACTTTTCCATGCCATAAGCCACGGGATATTCAAAGGGCTTCTCTTTATGACTGCAGGTTCAGTCTGTCTTTCGTCAGGGACGCGGAATATCGATGAACTGGGAGGAATTCTCGTCAGAATGCCCAGGACCGGTCTTCTCTTTTTTATCGGGACTCTCTGTATCTCGGCGATACCGCCCTTTAACGGGTTCGTCGGAGAACTTCTTATATACCAGTCCCTTATCGGTGCCCTGTCAGACCTGGAGCCCCTGTTCCAGGTGGTAATGATCTGTACCCTTTCGCTGTTCAGTCTCACAAGTGCCCTCACGGCAGTCTGTTTCGTGAAGGCATATGGGCTGACATTCCTGGCATTACCCCGGACAAAAAAGGCAGAACAGACCCGTGAAGTGACAACCGGAATGATTGCCGGGCCTGCTGTCCTTGCAGGGGCAAGTATCCTGGGTGGAGTTTTTTCTTCACAGGTTCTGGGAGTTCTGGGTTATCCCGGTCTGCTTCCTGATCTTTTTACCGTCGGCCTGTTACTGGTAATATCAGGAGGATTCGTGTATGCTGCAGTCTGGCTGTATGCATCACGCCAGACGAAAGTGGCGATCACCTGGGATTGCGGGATGATGCGTCCGACGTGCCGGATGGAATATACGGGGTCAGGATTTACCGAACCGGTAGTCAGGATATTCTCTTCGGTTTACCGGCCGAAGTTCTCTCTCGAGAAACAGTACCTGGATCCTGATAACTGCCTTTTCAGGGAAGGAAAGGCCGGGATTCGTCTCATCAGGTTTTTTGAAGAGTATCTGTACCTTCCGGCCGCCGGATTTATATGTCAGTATGCCTCCCGGATAAGCGGACTTCAGAACGGAAGCGTGGACCGATACGTACTCTATGTCTTCATCGCAGTGGTGGCATTGGTCATCATGGTCGGGTGGTCGGCATGAGTCTTACTCCTCTCCTGTACGGGGTGATTAATGTACTTCTCGTTCTCCTCATATCCCCGTTTTACCTGACCCTTATCAAGAAGGTGAAGGCACGTGTCCAGGGGCGATCAGGTCCCCATCTGTTACAGGGCTACTGGAACCTCATGAAGTTATGTCAGAAAGAGGTTATTTATTCGGACTATTCCAGTTTCATCTCACGGATAACGCCCTATGCCTCTCTTGCACTGCTTATCGTTGCCGGTGACAAACTCATCATCTGATATCAGGACCAGGGGAACCTGAAATGCCGCAACGATAAGCAGTGCAAGAGAGGCATAGGGCGTTATCCGTGAGATGAAACTGGAATAGTCCGAATAAATAACCTCTTTCTGACATAACTTCATGAGGTTCCAGTA
>JAJRBL010000018.1 GCA_028679485.1 Methanospirillum sp.
GTACCAGTTCCTCCCCCTCCGGTTTATGGAATAGGGGGAGATCCCGGTCTATGGTCACCACCTGGCGGAAGGTCAGGGTGGTCTCCCCGTTCATCGGGTTATACCCCTCCTTCTCTCTTGTTGATCGGTACACGAGCACTCCCCTCCTCTGCCACGCCGGGGTTCTGGCAAGGTTTACCCCCCGGGAGAAACAGAGTTCATGAAGACCAGGGGAATCCACCTGGTTCAGACGCATTGCAGCATCATGCGCACTGAAACCCTCCTTCATGAGAAGATTCTGGCTCCATCCGTTGATATGATTCCGCCATGCCTCATTCTGCCTCCAGACAAGATACGGGATGATATGATCAGGAGTAACGGGAATCACCCGGGAATCAAAGGCAACAGGCTCTGTAAGACCAAGGTGTATGGTCAGGGAACTTGCCGCAAATGATGCCAGTACCGAATCTATCTTTTCTATACGTCCCTCAAAGGGGAGAAGAAAGAATAACAGGCTTATCTCGTCGGAAAACGTGTAACCGAATTCAGGGGCAAACCCGGCATCACGGAACAGATCTGCCGTGACCCGGACCATGGCTTCGGCGAACCGCTCGTCAAAAGGACGGACAAACTGCTGATCTTTGGAGAAATGATGAAAAGACCTGCCGTCCAGCCTGACAATCAGGGGTGAGAGGGCACCAATTCCCGAGTATACCTCCCTCTCCTTCATAAGAACAGGTATTCAGAGTTCCCCTTCGGCCTTGAACATGTTGGGAATGTGCCTGATAACTATCACATCCGAGATACTCTTTACCAGGCGGTAGGGTATTTTAATTCCCTTGTGGGACTTGAGTTCCATGACCTCGGCATTCAATTTGCCCACAGCCAGGGAATCTATCCTTTTTGAATCGATATCCAGGATTATATCCTCAACCTCGCCGATGAACATACCGTTTTCAGAGTAAATTTTGAGTCCGATCAGGTCAGTTATCTGATTCTTCATACTGCATTGAGTTTACAACCGGATAACAGAAAAATGTTTTTTATGATGCACCTGGAAATATCCCAAAATACCGGGAACACCAGGAAGATTTTCCGGTGACCAGGGAGTCCCCGGTACACAGGAAAGTGAATTGGTTTATAAAGGTATCCCTTTTCGGGGTTTTCCCCCGATTACCGGTATCTTCATCAGGGTTATCGCAGGGATACCGGTAACAGGAAAACGGATTTTGTATGTACCAGGAGAACAAAGGAGTATACCTGACATGGAAGGATCTTTCAGAATCGGCAGGATTTTTGGCATTCCGGTCTTCATCCACTTTACCTTTCTTCTGGTCATTCCGTTGTTTGCCTGGATAATCGGGACAGATATCGGATATTCGGTCAGCCTGGTCACCGGCATTTTCAGGGTGGAGATAGATGACACGCTCATTCTTACCGGTTTCATTCCGTATATTCTCGGAGCCGTCATCGCCCTCGGGCTCTTCCTCGGCGTGTTCATCCATGAACTGTCCCATTCCCTGATAGCACAGAGGGCAGGAATTCCCATCGAGAGGATCACCCTTCTCTTCTTTGGGGGGGTCGCCTCTATAGACGTGCGGGAACCTGATCCTAAGACCGAACTGGTCATGGCACTGGCAGGACCAGTTACAAGCCTCATACTCGGGCTCGTAAGTGCAGCACTCTTCTACGGGACAAGCCAGGCCGTGCCGGGAACACCGGAAACCGGGCTTGTCATGTATATCTTCGGGTATCTCTCACTGCTGAACCTGCTTCTCTTCGCGTTTAATCTTCTGCCCGCGTTTCCCATGGACGGGGGAAGGGTACTCAGGGCATACCTTGCAGGACGGATGCCGCTGTACCAGGCAACCTCCATCGCCTCCATGATCGGAAAGGGGTTTGCCGTAGTGTTCGGCCTTATCGGTCTCGCCCTCTTCTCTCCGCTCCTCATTCTTATCGCATTCTTCATCTATATCGGGGCAAACCAGGAGGCGGATGTAACCAGGTATAATTTTCTCCTCCGTGACGTGCAGGTCGGCCAGGTAATGTCCAGGCCAGTGACTTCGGTCGATCCCGTAATGCCGCTCACGGCGGTCTGGAACCTTATGTACCAGACAAAACACCTCGGATTCCCGGTAACCGACCGGGGAGTGCTTACTGGAATAATCACCCTTTCGGACCTTGCAAGAACCCCGGCTCTTGACCGGGATGCCATGCAGGTTCGTGACGTGATGACGAGGGATGTGATCACCCTTCCCCCTCAGGCCCAGGTGATGGATGCACTGCGGATCATGACCAGGCAGGATATCGGGAGGATCCCGGTGATGGACGGGGAGACCATCGCAGGAATCGTGACCAAATCAGATATCTTCACGGTGATTGAACTTCGCGAGGTGTAAAGGTCAGTGCCCCGGAGGGAAACCTCGCACCTGTTGCTTTTTCGAAGGCTTCCGGTGAACTGAACGGCCGCTTGGCAAGAACCTGCACCAGTCCTTTCTTTGAGATGCCGGGAATCCAGGAGAGGGCCTTGTGCGGGAGGTCGTTGACCGGGAGGGGATAGGGCAGGGCGGTAACCGAACGCATTCCGTGATCCACGACAATAACATCGAGAACCGTCTTCTCCGGGATCATGACAGGAATTCCCACGAGTATTGGGTATGAACCCATCTGTCTACCGAACGAGGTCTCCTCTGATACCTCAATATGTACAGAACGAAGAACTGTCCAGGACGGAAACACTCTCCTGAGCATCGGAAGGTCGAACTGTCTCCGTGTCCATTCCTTGAATGCCTTGAACTGTCTCTGATCTACCGGGAGAGCATTCCGGGAGTATGCCCTGGTTCCCTCAAAAGGCATCAGCTGCCTGATATTCACTCTTCTGACAAGATACCCGGCATCGAGGACAGATTCAAGGAATACCCGGTTATTCTCATAGGTTGCCGGTGTCTCACCCTCAAGCCCGGCGATGAAATTCAACCCGGGAAGAAGCTCCGGGATCCCGTCCCTTCTCCCCGATCCGATCTCATGCACGATCCGCATCGCCTCCATGACCATGCCAGGTTCTGCCTTCAGGTTATTAGCCTCGATGACCACGGGATCAGCCGTTTCCATACCGAATGCTGCGACATCACCGGGAGTGTGGAACTCAACGATCGCTGACAACGCCTCCCGTGCCTCTTCCGGGTGACGGGCTATGGTTCCGGGGTTCACGTTGTCGATATGCAGGGTCCTGAGATCGGGAACTTTTTGCCTGATCCCGGAGAAGAGCGATCGAATCTTCTCCGGCTGCGGGGCAGGGTACTCCCCCGAGCCGCCCTGCCAGGTAAGGATATCAGGCTGTCTCCCGATCCTGAAGTGACGGGCACCTGCCCTGGCCAGGGCAGAGATCTCGTCGATTATCCCTTCCTCGGAACGGTATACGGGTCTTCCATAGAATGGCTCGGTGCAGAACGAGCAGCCGCCGGAGATCTCCCTGCTACATCCCCGGGCTGTCTCGATCTCGCACATAACATGGGGAAACGAAGGATGCTCCCTGATGATCGCGGCTCCCTGCACTGCCCAGGGATCTTCCCTCAGGTAATCGTACGGGGCATCAGGGGTTTTACCATCAAGCCACCTTGCCAGTGCTCCGGCAGGGGATCCGGAGAGATGGGCAGTAAACCCAAAATCAGCCGTCTTTTCTGCGGACCTGCCCCCCTGGTTTCCGGATCCGAATAGCACCGGCCCGCCCAGGAGTGATTCGGTGTTCGTAAGGGCTGTTGCGACCTGGGTTATCTCCTGCCAGTCTGCCGGCGTCCCGCCGAGGTACTTACCGGGAACGGTCATCCCTGCTATCATCACCACGAGATCAGCCCTGCCTGCTTCTCCCAGTCTCTCCGGATGAGCACGGATCTCGTCGATGGTCCGGTAGGTGACAGAAAACCCGTTCGTGAGAAGTACCCCGGCGATTGTCCGGATATAGGGCGAGATATAGGGAGGAACACCCAGACAGGCAGGTTCATCGACGTACCCGTCGATGATCCAGGCATCAGCACTCATGGCCAAGCAGGGAGAGAAGCCTCTTTGCCCAGAGGAGTTTTCCTTTCTTTATCGGAGTCACTTCGGGATCCCCGCAGTCGAATCCTGCGAGGACTACCTCTCCTGCTCCCATCTCGTACGCCATGAATACCGCCCGGTCACCATCGGTAAACCCTCCGAAGTTATGAACGTGCAGAAACGGCTTTCCCTGGGTGGTGCAGACGAGGGGGCCGGGAAACCGGGGTATCCAGGCATCAAGTCGCGGGATGTTGTCCCCGTGGGCGTGCACTACGAGGATAGTACCTTTCCGGTTCAGGTCAACGGCATACTCGTCGATACCGTCGAGATCGGTGACGATGACACGGGGGGTGATCCCATGGGACAGAAGCACTCCTGATGCCGCATCCGCTGCGATGATACAGCCCGAAATACCGTCCAGTTGATCATGAAGACCCGGCGCATTCCCGCAGACTGTGACCGTCTTTCCCGCAATTGCATCGCGAAGAAGAGAGGAAGAATCGGTACCCGTCAGGGTCGAGAGCACCCGTGCTGCTTTCTCGTCTTCGGCCGGATCAAAACAGAAATAATCGCAGATCTCCCGGTATAACGGTTCCCATTCCTCAAACTTCACCGTCCTCATCCTCCAGAAGCCCGACAAGACGGAAAAACTTCTGCAGGATCGGCTCGATAACAAGCTGAAGGAGTTCCTCTTTTTCCCGCACGTGGGTGAAGACATAAAGCGGGATGCTTGCCGCGGCCATGGTGGCATGCCCCCCGGCATCTCCGAGATCGGAGAAGGACTCGTTCATGACATTGCCGAGGTTGAGCCTGAGATCCCGGTTTCTTCCTGACATAATGATAGCTTCGTCTGTTATCCCGTACACGAGAGCCGTGCTGATGCCTTCCAGATTAATGAGAAGGTCTGCTGCCTGGGGAAGGGCATCCCGGTTCCGGACATACCCGACATTAGAGAAGAGATACCCGTTTCTCGTCTTCCTGTTCTGGATTGCAGCCCCGATGATATCGATAGTCTCGTGGGCATACTGCGGGGACATGATCTTCTCAAGGAGATCGCCGTCGCTGTACCTGAGAAGGTAGGCAGCATACTCAAAGTCATTCGAGGTGACATTACGCCTGAACTGTTTCGTATCAGCCCTGATACCGTAGAGAAGTGCGGTTGCCACCTTTTCGTCAGGCTCAATATCCAGTTCCTTCAGGTATTCGGTAAGAATAGTCGCACATGCCCCGGTATTCTGTCTGATATCAACAAAGATGGCCTTTTCATAGTTGCCGGTCTCTTCCGGATGGTGGTCGATGATGATGTCAACCGGCAGGGTATGGATAAGCCCGTTGTTTGCACCAGGGCCCTTGCTGTCCACGAGGGCAATATGGTTGCAGGATGATATCGACTCGGGACGTATCTTCTCCATCCTGATATCGAGGAGATTGACAAGGGTGCGGTTCTCCTGGTGGCCGATGATCCCGTCATAAAAGATCCGGGCATCTAGGTCAGGGTTTGCCTTTTTTGCTATCGTGAGAAGGGCCATGGCACTCGCAATGGCGTCAGGATCAGGATTGGTATGGGTTACGATGCCAAAAGTTCCGGACCAGGACGAGAGAAGGGTATAGAGGTCGCGGGAGATATGGTGTTTTTCAAGCCGGTGGAGGTGTTCGATGGCAGCCCTGGCGACAACCTGCTGCGGATACAGGACAAGATCCGCACCCTCCTTGATCAGCAGTTTCTCGTTGATGGGATCCTGGGCACGTGCAACGATATGGACACGGGGATTAAATTTCCGGACGGTCTTGAGACCTGCGATATTTGCCTCGTGGTTGTCGCTGACGACAAAGGCAATATCAAAATGATCGATGCCGGAAAGCATATCCGGATCGGTTAAATCGCGCAAAAAGGCTTCTATCTTCTGCTCTCTCAATTCCTGGACACGTTCCGGATTGCTGTCCATGCAAAGAAGACGGCCCCCTTCCTTCTTGAGTTCCTCAAGTATCAGATACCCGACGCTGCCGCATCCGCATATCAGGTATGTTCTGTTTCCGGGGGAAGAGGCAGGGCTGAATCCAGACATATTCAGGTATAAGTTGGATTATAGATGTATAAAGGACACGTAAATAAAATATAAATATGAATTATGCTAACATGTATTGGCACAACGGGTCTGTAGCTTAGTCGGTAGAGCGGCGGACTCTTAATCCGCAGGCCAGGGGTTCGAGTCCCTTCAGGCCCGCTCGTTGTCTTTTTTCCTGACCTTTGATCGGTTATTTATTCCTATCTAGCATAAATTCCTCTGATGACTGGTGAAGAACCAGAATATGTGGAGGTTACCTGTCAGCACTGTGGTGGTGAAGGTTGCTGTTTTTGCAATACGACAGGAAAGGTCTCCGTCAGGTGGCCGGAGAAGATGTGCCGGCACTGTAACGGGATAGGATGTATTTACTGCGGATACACCGGATGGGGAGGGCTCCGGGGTAAATACGATTAACCGGTGTATTACGCAGTAAGAGAATTTGGGGGGAAAAGGGGAATGCGATCATTATTAAAACCAAATCCTGAAAGGATGAGACTGAAAGGTGATTTAAACGGGCTTATCAGGATTATCCGCAACAATAAGGATGAACAGGTACGAATAGAGGCGATTCATGCACTGGGAAGGATGCAGACCCCGGTTGCGGTTCCGTACCTGATAGACCTCTTCCAGGATCCTGATTACGGGATCAGGAACACGGCGTCTGATGCCCTCATATACATCGGGCAGGAGGCCATAAAGCCGCTTATCGCAACTCTCTCCACTGCAGACGAACCGACAGCCAGGATGGTCCATGTCACCCTCAGCGGGATCGGGGAGGATGCTGCGAGGGAGATCATCAGCCATATCTCCGATCTCCAGGGAATCGGGTTTGAACGCGCAGGATACACCCTCTATTCGATGGGAAACAGGATTATCCCGATCCTGATAGATGCCCTCGCAACCTCGGACCAGACCATCATCAGGTTTGTCGAAGGAATTCTGGAGACATTCGGAAGAACAGCCCTTCACCCGCTGATAGAGGCACTTTCACATGAACAGGAAGAAGTCAGGGCACGTGTTGCGGCGCTGCTGATAATCCTGGGCGACCAGATCGTCCCCGACCTCCTCTCTTCCTGTGCACAGGATGATGAATCAGTCCGGAACCTGAAGTTTTACATCATCA
>JAJRBL010000138.1 GCA_028679485.1 Methanospirillum sp.
CGGACCGGATGATCATCAGGTTTCTCCATCAGCAGTGGAAGAAGAGTACGAAACAACCATAAGCGGGCTCCCATGAAACCGGATGTCCTCTTTATCTGTACCCATAATTCAGCCCGATCCCAGCTGGCAGAAGGATACCTCAATGCCGGTATAGTGGTATGAAGTGTTCAGCGCCGGGATTGAGGTAACACGGGTTCATCCCCTCGCTATCCAGGCAATGAAAGAGATTGGGATCGATATTAGCCATCACCGGTCAGGGCACTGATCGAGTTCTTTGACCTGGATATCGATCTCCTGGTGACCGTCTGCGACAGTGCGAACGCTGCCTGTCCGATCTTCCCCGGAGCAAAAAAGATGATCCATGTCAGTTTCCCGGGCCCGTCAGGTGCAACCGGGAGTGAAGAAGATCAGATGGAGGCATGGAGAAATGTCAGAGATGCAATCATCAACTGGGTTGAAAATCAATTTCTGAATGAACTATCGCAGAATCCGGCATAAAATTATTCAATTTTCTATCATGTGGGGGCATAAATTGCCGTATTCTCTCATTATAAAACCTTTATCAGAACAAAATAAAGAGGTCATATCTCTTAGACCTAGTCAGAAAATTTTAAGTTTTCAGAAATTTTGGAATATTCTGAAAATATTAAATATTGGGGGGCCATACATTATTGATAGAAGATATGGCGAAAGAAAAATCTGATGGAAAGAGTTCTTCTGACGATAAACAATGTGGATGTAGTCAGAAAGCAGGCTGTAAGGTTGAGTCAGTCCTGACCGTTGATGACCGGGGACAGATGGTGCTCCCGAAAGATGTCCGTGAGCGGGCTGATATCAAACCTGGAGACAAACTTGCCCTTATCAGCTGGGAGAAAGAGGGGAGCATCTGTTGTCTGGCACTTATGAAAACGGAAAATCTGAGTGGGATGGTAAAAGACGTACTCTCTCCCCTCATGAATGATACCGGAGCGTGAGTCTGATATGGAATCATCATCTTCATGCTGCAGTTGTTCATGTGCAGGTCCGTCATCCTCATGTTCCAGGGGGATTTCAACGGTGAATAGCACTATCACGTTCACGAACCGGGTAGATCATTTCCTTGCACGGTGGGGATACAAACGGTCCGGCCACCGCGTAACGCCTGGTCTCTATCAGCTCGGGACTCCGGATGCAGACTCACCGGTTTTTGTATCGGCAAACTACACACTCAGTTTCGATGCTCTCAGGTCAAATCTGAATGGAATCAATGCGTATATTCTTGTCCTGGATACCAAAGGGATCAATGTATGGTGTGCTGCAGGAAAAGGGACATTCGGCACTGATGAACTGGTCCGCCAGATCACATTCACTGATCTCTCCGATGTTGTCTCCCATCGGAAGATCATTGTTCCCCAGCTCGGAGCACCAGGTATTTCTGCCCTTGATGTCCAACGTCAAACCGGGTTCCGTGTCGAGTACGGACCGGTCAGGGCGAGTGATCTTCCGGAGTACCTCAGAACCGGAAAAGCAACTCCAGAAATGCGACGGGTGAAATTTCCCATACAAGACCGGATAATTCTTGCCCCAATAGAACTGGTTTACATTGCTTTGAAAGCCATCATCGTTGCAATCGTCCTCTGGTTTGTTGCAGGAACTATCGCAGCCCTTGCGGTTATCGCAGCAGTAATTGCCGGAACCGTGCTCTTCCCGGTTCTATTGCCGTTTCTCCCGACAAAAGATTTCACAACGAAAGGTTTCATTCTTGGAGTTCTCGTCGCAATTCCGTTCTCTTTCACCTACGCTTCATCTCCCGGTCTTCCATTATGGGCATTGGTTGTCGGATCCGTAGTTCCGCTTCTGATCATGCCGGCTGTAGTTGCGTTCCTTGGATTGAATTTTACCGGATCGACCACCTTTACCTCCCGCACCGGGGTAAGAAAAGAGATCTTCAGGTATGTCCCGTTGATGACGGTTATGACCGCTGTCGGTGTAATAACGGGAGTTTCTCTCGGAGTATGTCGGATTTTGGGGGTTATCTGATGTTCAATTCGTATCTTGAAAATACGCTCCGGTATCACAAGGAGAAATGTGTTAATTGCAACCGCTGTACTGAGGTCTGCCCTCACGGGGTGTTTGCAGAAGGACCAGACCATGTTGAACTCAAACACCCAACCCGATGCATGGAGTGCGGTGCCTGTGCCCTGAACTGTCCGGTTCAGGCAATTGAAGTTCAGAGCGGCGTTGGATGTGCATGGGCAATGATTAGCGCTGCAATCAGGGGGAAGGATATGGACAGTGGAGAATGCAGTTGTGGGGGAGATGCCGGCTCCTGCTGTGGCGGAGAACAGGAAGACTCATCCTGTGGATGCGATAAATGAATAACTCCTGGTTCTTATCCAATTTTTCTGTTTATCAGCGGCCCCATTCAGGGTTTGCTCGTTAGTATCTCAGTAACCAGTAAACAACCTGACCGTGAAGTATACTCCAATCAGGATGAATATCACCGCAACGATTCTCCTGAACCAGACCTCGGCAGCCTGCACTTTTCCCAGGAATGAACTACATCGCTTCACCCCGGTCACGAGAAGCACTGAAAAGAGGATCACCGGCAGACCGGTTGCAAATCCGAATGCCAGGGGGACCCCGATCGGATCCTGCGTACTCAGTGCCAGAGGCACTAACATCCCGAAGAAGAGGACAGCACTGAACGGGCAGAAACTCAGGGCAAAAAGGATACCCAGGAGAAAACTGCCAAGTAGTCCCTGATCTGACAGTTTTAGGGAGATCTGTTCTTTGAGTTCCTGCAGGCCGGCATGTTCGAACCCGAAGGAGAGCGGGATGATCTCCAGCATCAGGATACCACAGATCAGGAGAATCGGGCCTAGAAGCAGATCCCCATATTCCTGCAGGAACAGGGCGATTGCCTGGACATTGAGCCCGCACAGGACGATGAGAGCAGCAATGGCGACGTATACGAACATCCGGCCAAGGCTGTAGAGCAGCCCGACAAGGATTGTATACCGGCTGTCATCGATCTTACGGGAGACATACGCGATCGCGGTGACATTGGTTGCCATCGGACAGGGGCTGATCGCCATCATCAGCCCGATAAAGAATGCAGCGACAAGGGGGATATCACTGGACCCCATCGCCTCCATGAAACTCATCAGGTCAGTCACGAGAGATCTCCGGTGAACCGCTGATCAATGGCCCCTTTCAGGTAATTCATACACTCCTGGTTTTACTCAAATGAACCGGCAAGTCTCTTGTCAAGGAGATCTTTCAGGTAGGTCATGAATTCGTCTTTGTTCCCGACCTTGTACCAGACCTTGATGTTCTCTTCCTTGTGGAATCCGGTCGTATCGGTTACTCCGATCATCAGGGATGAACCGGTCACTTCGAACTTCTTAACCAGGTCTGCATTCCCCGGATCCTGGAAGTTAATGTGGTCGAAGACGATCTTCTTGTTTTCAAGTTCGGCAGGATATGAGGTTTTTACCAGTTCTTCGGCATAATCCCCGATGGTCGTACAGGTCCGGCATCCGTTTGTCGGATGGAAATGGTATACTTCAACCTGTTTAACGCCTGAGGAGGTGCTGTTCTGCTCTGAAGCAGCGGCTCCTGATACAAGCAGCCCGAAACAGATGATTCCTGATATTAGAATATTGGCAATTCGCCGGATTATCGTTGATGAAGAGGTATGAATCATTGATACACCTGACGGAAAAATAATAACAGTACCTGAGTACCAGGCTGAGAATGAAGGCAGATATGGATTCTTGAGACGTTCAACCATGGCACAACCTGACGATCCTCTCATTCAATTTATTTTGAACTGATAAAAAGGTACCGTAGAAAAGTGAATATTAAAGGGATTATTTACCGAACGAGGGTCTTCCTCTCCTCATGCCAGGATCAGGGATAAAAAAGAGGCGTGGTATTATCGTGCACTGCATAAGGTTTTAGAATAATCGAAGTGAAACGAAGGTTATTCTAAAGCCTGCACACTATATGCACTACATAGTTTAAGCCATA
>JAJRBL010000139.1 GCA_028679485.1 Methanospirillum sp.
AATAGTTGTATTCACGCCCAACCTTATCACATGCAGATTCGGCTCTATAAGGAAGTCTCCTTTGATGCCAGTCACCGGCTCCTGCATTACCGGGGAAAGTGTCATAATCTCCACGGTCATCGCTGGAAGGTTGAGGTATGGCTGAAAGGTTACACCGACAAGGAGACAAATATTCTGGTGGACTATAACGAAATCCGTGAGGTCGTGGATTATTACGACCATGAGATCATCCTGAACAACGCCGATCCGATGGTCCCGCGGATCCGCGAATTTCATGAGGTGATCACCACGCCGGGAGATCCGACAAGTGAACTCCTTGCCCACCTCATCAGGAAAGAAATTGAAGACCGGTACAGGGATACCGGAAGAGAGATCGTCGTGGACTGCATCAGGGTATGGGAATCTCCCACCGGTTATGCAGAATTGAGACATGAAGATCGTTGAGATATTTACCTCGCTGCAGGGAGAAGGCATCTCCTCAGGATACCCGACGATATTTATCAGGCTTGCCGGATGCAACCTCTCATGTTCGTACTGCGATACGCCTGCAAGCAGGATTGGCGGAGAGGAACTGTCGGTACCTGAAGTATGTGACCGGGTGATCCAGGAAAAACCCGCATATATCTGTATCACCGGGGGCGAACCGCTTCTTCAGTCCGCGGAAGTCGCCCTTCTTGCAGAGCGCCTCTCTGCCGGGGGAAAACGGGTAAGCATCGAGACAAACGGAACCATGCCTTTTGAAACGGTTTTACCCCATGCTTCAGTCTGCATGGATGTCAAGTGCCCCTCCTCAGGAGAAAAAAGCGATCTTACCCTTCTTCACGCCCTCCGCCCGTTAGACTCGGTAAAATTTGTCGTCGGGACCGGAGAGGATCTCGCCTATGCCGAAGATATAATCCGCAGGTACCCTATCCAGGCAGAGGTCTTCATATCACCGGTATATGGAACAGATTATCAGCTTGTGGCATCGTATATTCTCATACACAATCTTCCTGCCAGAATGCAGCTTCAATTACATAAATTCATAGGAATTCCCTGAAATGAAAGCAGTATGCCTCCTTTCAGGAGGGATGGATTCATCCACCCTTGCCTACCTTGCCAGGCATGACGGATACGATATCCTCGCCCTCCATTTTACCTACGGGCAGCGGACCCAGAACAAAGAGCGGGAGTGTGCCATGCGGATAGCCCGGCGCCTCAATGCACTGGAGTTTCTTGACGTGGACCTCTCATACCTTGTAAGGGTCGGGGGATCCAGCCTGACAGACAGGTCTCTTCCGGTTAAGTCACATGAAGAGGCTGGCGAAGGAATTCCTGAAACATACGTGCCGTTCAGGAATGCCAACCTCCTCGCGGTTGCCACCAGTTTTGCAGAGGCACGCAAGGCATCTGCCATATACATCGGTGTGCAGTCCTCCGATTACTCAGGGTATCCTGACTGCCGCCCTGAGTTTATCGAGGCGTTCCAGCAGGTAATCAGCCTCGGAACCAGGCCGGATTCCGGGATAATCCTAAAAACCCCGTTTGTAAAGAAGAACAAGACAGAGATTCTCAAAACCGGAATGGAACTGGGCGTTCCGTATGAGGAAACCTGGTCGTGTTACCAGGATGAGGAGGCAGCCTGCGGAACCTGCGGTTCCTGCCACTTCAGACTTGAAGCATTCAGGGAGATAGGGATGGAAGATCCGATCCGGTACCGGTGAAAACATGGAGATATACCGGGGCAGACGGCTTTGGATAGAAAAGGGAGAATTTTCTCTTCCAAACGGAGAGAAAAAAGAGACCATTATTGTACATCCCGGCGATGCAGTGGTAATTCTCCCGCGTATCGATGACTCCTGCCTGCTTATCAGGCAATGGAGGACGCCGATCGGCCAATACATATACGAGGCCCCGGCCGGAACCATGGAGCCCGGAGAGTTGCCGATAGAGACGGCAAGGCGTGAACTCATCGAGGAGACGGGAATGGAGGCTGAGATCCTCATCCCCCGCGGGTATCTCTATACCACCCCGGGATTTACCGATGAACGCCTCTGGCTTTTCGAAGCCCGCAATCTTCACCCCTCGGGGGAGTATGAAAAGGATGATGATGAAGTGATAGAACCGGTAACATTCAGTGTATCAAGGATAAGGGAGATGATCATGAGTGGCGAGATCGTGGATGCAAAGACGATAGGTATCGTCTACCGGTGCATGAACGGTGATGCACCATGATCCAAACAGGAGTCATACTCACCCTGGTCGTGATGATCGCCCTTGTGACAAGCGCCGGTTGCACGGGTGCCACGGAGAAGGAGAAAAAACAGGATGTGGCGTCATGGAACCTCTCCCGGACCGGAGAGATCTCCTTTCAGCTTCCTCCTGCCAGGGTAACAACCGGGATCATCGAAGAGAACAGCAACCTGACCGTTGAAAACCTGACATTCAGCAGTTTTGCCGGGGATGTGCATGCCGTACTGGTCGTCCCCCCGCACCCGTCTAGGATGTTCGTATGGGCACTTGGTGCCAACAACGCTGCTTCCGGTTATATCGAACACATGAAGTATTACCCGCCTGAGGGCGTGGGAGTCCTGATATTGGATATCAGGGGGAACGGAGGGGTTACACCCGGATACCCGATGAATATCGAACGGGATTTCTCCATGTATGCAAACGGGGAATGGCCGCAGTTTTACCTTATTACTGCCGATCTCATCCAGGCCGGAGAATATCTCCATGAACGGTACCCGGGGATCCCCGTGTGGGCCGTGGGCGAATCGAACGGCGGACGGTATGCAGCACTTGCAGCAGAAGCAGATCCCGGATTCTCCGGGTACATCGGTATATCTACCTCCGGATTTGATCGGATCGGGAACAGGTATGAGTCTCCTGCCAGGGAATTCCTCCTCAGTATCGATCCGACGGTAAGCGTCCGGGCAATATCCCCCCGACCGGTTATCCTGTTCCATGCCCCTGACGACCCGGTTATTCCCTACCGGGACGGGCAGAACCTTTCCCTGGCAGCAGGACCTGATGCCATATTTATCCCGTTCAACGGAACCCACGGGGTTAACCGGGAAGTAGATGCGGAGATCATCAGGATCCTCCAGGAGACAAACGCAAAAACAGGTCAGGGTGAACCTTAAGACCGACCCCTGACAATGTATACTAGCTTATAGTGTAGGATTGTTTCATGAGCGAAGCGGTTGAACTGGACGATGCACGACGGAAGTATGAATTTAAGAAGATGCTTGAGCGTCTGGAGGCAAAAGAGGGGAGCGGGACTGAGTTAATATCCCTGTACATCCCTCCGGACAAGCAGATCTATGATGTTACCGCCCAACTTAGGGATGAGTTCGGCCAGTGTGCAAACATCAAGTCCAAGCAGACGCGGACAAATGTCCAGAGTGCCATCTCCAGCATTCTCTCCCGGCTCAAGTATTACCAGAGGCCACCGGAGAATGGTATGGCGATATTCTGTGGAACCGTGAATAAACACGGAGATCGCCAGGATCTTGAATGTGATGTTGTCAACCCTCCAGAACCGCTTAACCTGTACCTGTACCGATGCAGTTCAAAATTTGAACTGGTTCCACTCAGGGAGATGCTTGAGGAGAAGTATGTCTATGGACTCCTGGTAATCGACAGGCGTGAGGCATATTGGGGATTTCTGCGGGGAAACAGGATTGATCCGATAGGGGGAACCACCTCGACAGTCCCGGGAAAACAGCGCAAAGGTGGTCAGTCAAGCATCCGTTTTGAGCGGCTCCGTCTTATCGCCATAAACGAGTTCTATAAAAAAGTCGGCGAGCGATCCAGCGAGATTTTCCTGAGTGAAAAAGACTTTTTCGAACGGTTCAAGGGACTCCTGATCGGCGGTCCTTCCCCGACGAAAGAAGAGTTTGAGGAAGGGAATTTCCTGCACCACGAGGTCCAGAAACGCATCATCGGGCTCTTTGACGTGGCATATACCAATGAGAGCGGCCTTCCCGAACTCGTCGATGCTGCCGAGGATGCACTTAAAGGCCAGGAAGTAATTGAAGAGAAACACCTGATGGACAAATTCTTCAAGGAATTGGTTAAGGACAATGCCTTGGCTTCATATGGAGAACAGTCTGTCAGGGCAAATCTCGATATCGGAGCGGTCGATACGCTGCTTTTATCAGACAAACTGAGGAAGAGCCGCCTTGCCATAAAGTGCGAGGCCTGCGGATTCACGGAGCAGAAAACCGTCCAGATCCAGGCTGGTGAAGATGCAGATGACATTGAACTGGGATCCTGCCCGAAATGTACTGCCCCTCTTGTCCTCGCAGAATCGGCGGATATCGTGGATGAACTGACCTACCTCGCTGACCAGTCCAACAGTAAAGTCGCAATCATCTCGGATGATTTTGAAGAAGGATCCCAGTTATTTACCGCTTTCGGCGGAATCGCCGCAATACTCAGATACAGGACAGGATACTGATGTACCTCCCGACATGTGAAAAAATTTCAACAATTCTTCGTGAACAGACCGGAAAAGAGGATGCAATGCTCGCGGACGGCGGTGATCACGCAGATATCGCCTCAACCATAGCCTTTGTCCTTGCCAAGGAGAGGAAAAAATCCCCGGTAATACTGGCAGAGGAGATCGCCGGCTCGATCAGGGAACGGGTACGGGATGAAACCGGGGCTGACACCTTTGCAACCGGCCCGTATATCAACTTTATCTTTAGTGGGACTTACTGTGGGGATGTACTCAAAGAAGCGGTCAGGGACGGGTATGGAAAGGCAGATCCGAAGACCGGGCAGGTCGTACTGGAACATACCTCCGCGAATCCGAACGGGCCGCTCCATGTCGGACATATCAGGAATACCATCATCGGCGATACCCTCGCACGTTGTTTCCGCAAGGCCGGGTACCAACTCGAGGTGGAGTATTACGTAAACGACATGGGTAGGCAGATAGCGATCGTTGCCTGGGGTATCACCTCCCAGGGAGCAGACATCATGGCAGAAGGAAAGGGAGATCACCTTATCGCCGATGTCTATATCAAGGCCAACCGTTTCCTCGATGCAGATCCTTCCCTGAACGATGAGATTGACCACCTCATGCAGCAGGTCGAATCAGGAGATCCCGACACGATACGCCAGTTCAAGGTTCCGGTACGCCGGTGTCTTGACGGCTTTAAGGAGACACTGGCAGCGATGAACGTGAAACATGACCGGTTCGTTCATGAGAGCGACTTCGTCCGCAACAGTGATACCTCGAAGATCCTCTCCAGGATCTCCCATCTCCCTGAGGCCTGCATCGAGGAGACCCTCTCGCTCGATCTCTCCAGGTACGGATTCGAGAAGAAATACATTCTGAGGCGATCTGACGGAACAAGCGTGTATGCGGCCCGGGATATCGCCTTTCATATCTGGAAGGGGCATAACTTCGACCGGATAATCGATATCCTCGGG
>JAJRBL010000140.1 GCA_028679485.1 Methanospirillum sp.
AAACACAAGCAAACTCCTTGCACCCTCCGCAGTGCGGGAGCGATCTCTCCTGGACGCATCTTCGTATTGGGCAGTCCCCTCCGATACGGAACGGGTTCTCCTCGTCCGGCTTAAGGCACCCGTCACATCGGATCGCTTCGACGGGAACCTCAAGCCCGTAGATCTTCTTCCAGGTATCATGTACCCGTTGCCGGTCTGCCTCGCTTCTGATATTCCCCGTATACGCCGGGCACCTGCTGCAGTGAAACCCGCAGCGTGCCCTGATATCCTCTGAATACCCTTCCCGGGTCTGTTGTTCCATACAATCCGTGGGAGGGAGAATACCATATAGCATAAGGTAATTCTACTATAGCTGGAGCCATCATGCGAAAAGACGAGATCGGGGATCATATCATGAGGATAGAGAAGGATCTCCGGGATCTGGGCAACTTTCAGCGTGAACAGGGGGATCTCATCCTCTCGGAACTGCGTTCCTTCCAGCGTCTCTTTATCGAAGAAAGGATCGAGACTATGCGGAGACAGGTCATAACAAGCCACCAGCACCTGATCCTGCAATTTGCCCTGGGCACGGTCAAACGTGAATTTGACTCGGTCTGTCCCAACCCGTGCTCCCTATATGATCGCCGGGACTGCATCGACTTCTTTACGAGCCGCCTCAGGGAGTCTGCAGAACGGATGGATCCTGATGAAATGGATGAATTCCTCGTTCGACAGAGGAAAACCGACGAAGATCTCGTCAGGAAGTACCCGGAGATGGGAACCGAACCCTGTCTCTCCTGTTTCCAGGTGTATGCTGTCGAACGGGATCACCTCATGAAAGCCATAGGAGAACTCTCATCGGTCCGGTCTGCCCTCCGAAGACAGAACCACCCCTCCCTTTTACAGGATCTCCCCGATGACGAGGTACTGGCAACCATCATCGAACCACTCTCGCATCCGGTACGGTTCAGGATGCTCAAGGCACTCTCCCGGGGAGGCATGAGTTATACCGATCTCAGTACTCTGACCGGGTACAGGGGAGGACACCTCCTCTTTCATGTCACCCGTCTTATCGAGGCCGGCCTGGCAGTCAAGGATGACTCATCGGGACAGTACCTGATCACCGAGAAAGGAATGGGGCTTATGGACCTCATCAGGAAGATCTATGCAGGCAGGTGATTCCTGAATCATCAGGATGAACCGGTTTGGGAGTCATCTCTTCAGTGGCAGCAGATAGACACGCTGATTCTCCTGCAGTCTTTTTAGCCTTAACTGCACCCGGACCAGCCACA
Source organism: Methanospirillum sp. (assembly GCA_028679485.1). Taxonomy (GTDB): domain Archaea; phylum Halobacteriota; class Methanomicrobia; order Methanomicrobiales; family Methanospirillaceae; genus Methanospirillum. The sequence goes on from JAJRBL010000140.1 coordinate 1,272, forward strand.
GTGCTTGCATATCCCCTGGTTGCATCCTTCCCCGAAGTCAAGCGGCTGCTGGCATTCCGGGCAGTTCCGGTTTTCCCCGGTTTTGGTGATGGACCAGTCCTTCAGGGTGGTGATGCTCTGGTTCTTCGAGGCAAGATCGATGCACCGGCCTACCACATCGGCACAGGAGAGTCCTTCGGATGAAGGATTCTTGATGGCAGAGATGCAGTTCACCTTTGCAAACTGCCTGATAAACTTCTGGTACGGCACTCCGTTCTGCAGCCCGGTGCTGATAGCCCTCCCGAGGGCGTTGTTGTTTGCATCACACCCGCCGATCCCGACAGTCCGGATAAACACCTCGATCGGCTTGTTATCCATGAGATTTACCGTCACGTAGAGACGGCAACATCCGGACTGGCAGAGGTAGGTCTTTCCGGCAAGCTCCTTCGGCCGTTCGATGTTGAGCGAGGGGATCTTCTCAGGCAGCATGCGGCCGTCCCCGGAGAGGAGTGCCTGAGCAGGCTCCTCCGTCTTCGTCTCCCCGCTCAGTGCAAGAACCACCGATTCCCTGCTTCCGGTCCGGTATATCGTGATTCCTTTCAGTTTCAACTGCCAGGCCATGAGGAGGGCCTCCTCGCAATCGGCCTTCGTGGTGGTTGATGGCATATTCACGGTCTTGCTGATGGAGGCATGGACGTACTTCTGGAATGAGGCCTGCATCAGGATATGATCCCGCCATGAAATGTCAAGGGCGGTCTTGAAAAGGATCCTGAAACTTCCGGGAAGCCAGGTGAGATCCTGGATAGTGCCGGTCTTATGGACGTGCCCGATAACCTCTTCGGTCCGCCTTGCCAGTTCATCCCCGATCAGGTGCATGTCTGACAGGGTCTCGACCAGGGCTTCCCTGAAGACCGGGCTTACGATCACGAAACTCTTTCCAACCGTGTTCATCCTCGTGTAGGCAAATGAAAAGACCGGCTCTATCCCGCTTGAGCACCCGGCCAGGAGCGAGATGGTACCGGTTGGTGCAACCGTGGTCATGGCAGCGTTCCGTACCGGAAACTCCTTCCAGATGCTTCCTTCCCATGCCGGGAATGCCCCGAGAGAACCAGCCCGTATCCGGGATTCATCGACTGCAACCCGGGTAATCGTCTCCATGATCCCTTCGCACCAGTTCCTTCCTTCAGGAGTATCATACGGGATACCGATCCTGAGCAGGGCATCATGCACTCCCATCACCCCGAGCCCGATCTTCCTGGTCTTCAGGGTCGACTCGGCAATCTGGGGGATGGGATAAAGATTCCGGTCTACCACGGTATCAAGGAACCTGACTGCCATGCGGACCGTATCCTCGAGCAGGGCCTGATCCAGTTCCCGGTTCCTGATACAGGCATCCAGGTTGATACTGCCGAGAACACAACTCTCAAAAGGCAAAAGCGGTTGTTCTCCGCAGGGATTTGTCGTATCTATCTCCCCGAGGGTGGGCGTGGGATTATGCCGGTTTATCTCATCGTAAAAAAGGATACCCGGCTCACCGTTCTTCCATATCCCCTCGACGATCCCGTTCCAGATCTCACCCACGGTGACGGTTTTTCCAGAATGGGGATGGGTAAGCCAGACCGAGTCGAACTTCCTCTCCCGGACCAGGTTCATGAACTGGTCGTTTACCATCACCGATATGTTGAAGTTCGCGATATCGCCCTCTTCCTTCTTCGCGGAGATGAAGTCGGGGATGTCGGGATGCCAGACATTGAGGATTCCCATGTTGGCACCACGCCGCCGCCCTCCCTGCTTGATGACATCGGTTGCCGCATTAAAGACCCGCATGAACGAGACCGGGCCCGACGCAACCCCGTCCGTGGACCGGACCGGCGAACCCTCCGGCCTGATATGCGAGAAGTTATACCCCGTTCCCCCGCCGGTCTTATGGATGATTGCCCCCTGTTTCATCGCTTCGAAGATCCCGTCGATGGAATCCGGAACCGGGAGGGTGAAGCAGGCAGAGAGCTGCCCGAGGCCGGTACCGGCGTTCATGAGGGTCGGTGAGTTCGGGAGAAACCGGAGCGAGATCATCGCCTTGAAGAACCGGTCCTGTTCGGCCTTATCGTCTGCAAGGGCATCAGCAACCCGATGGCAGATATCCTCAAACGTATGTTCTCCTTTCCGGAGATATCGTGCGGATAATATATTGTCAGTTACAGGGGAGGAGATCATATCCATGTATTGGATGGGATAGAATTTGTTTCACCCGCCCGGGGGGATCCAATCCCCATCAGCTCTGCCCCTGATGATCGTCATCAGACTGGAGCGCCGGGCAGAAGTTACAGATGGAGTACGGCACTTCCTTTTCGTGATCCCGGATCAGGCAATAGAATGTTCCGTTCCGATTTTCCACGTTAAACCCGCCGGGAAAGGGAGTTCCCACCGGGTGCCCGGGCTCTTCCAGGATAAACATGGTGTACGCCGCAATGAGATAATAGAAGAGCCGGTGCCGGGTGGTAAACGTAACCGGCAGTCTCTGAAGGGTATCATCCCTCCGGGAACACCCCTCGGGAATCATGGCACAGAACCGGATGAAGTTCTCCCGATCAGCCAGGGGTTCTTTCATGGTCGTAAACAGGCCTGAACGGTATGAAGTAATGAACCGGTGATACCCGCCCAGGATCTGGTCGGTCATGTACGGGCCAACCTTGTCCCGGTATGATCTGGGCAGCCGGACAAGTTCTGCATGGAGCCTTCCGCCGACGACCTGCAGATCGTGAAGGGTGTACCTGGTGATCTCCTCCGCTAGGATCTGTCCGAGCTCTCCTTTCGTCCTCGCAGATGCCAGGAGTTGTGCAACCCGTTCAACCGTTGCTTCATGGGTGATTCTAACCGTCATGATAGGTGAGATATCGTGATAACTGGTGAGATCTGCCGGGTAATAGGTTCATCCCGGTTCTCTCCGGTTGCTTTCTGACTAGTTTGATAAGGGAGTATACAAATAATACTCCCTGGTTCAGCAGGAACCCAGGTCAATACTTCTGCCTGCCGGGGATCACGCCCCGTACCCCGCCCCGGGGGTCATCCATGTCCCCGGTATACCTCGGGATCAGGTGGATATGCAGGTGCATGATCGTCTGGCCGGCAGCAGTTCCGTCATTTACCCCGATATTATACCCATTCGGATTGAACCGCTCGGCAAGATACTGTTTTGCCTTCTCAAGCAGGTTCCATAGCCCGGCCAGTTCCGCAGGCGTGGCCTCGAAAAGCGATCCGATATGGCGTTTCGGGATAACGAGAAGATGGCCGGGAGAGACCGGGTGCGCATCGAACCTGGCATAGGCATCCAGGTTTTCAAGGATGATATCAGCTCCGGGGGTACAGAAGATACAATGTCCGGTCATGAGTACTCATGTTCAGGGATGTATCCCTCGTATGACGATACCGGTCTCCATATAGGTTTCGGATCTTTCCACCTGATCTACAGGCAGGCAGAAGCGACCGGGGAAGTCAGGATCTTATCAGGAAACAACCTGACGAGCAAGGTGATCTACGATGTCAGCATGCCGGGAGCGATATTATTTGAAACCGTATGGCATACGCTCCTCATCCTTATCCTGGTAACCCTTGCAGCATTCCTGGTATCAAACCGGCTCTTTGACGATCTTATCGTACGACGTCTTCAGACCATTATCAGTGGCCTGCAGCATAACGGGAACGGGCATTAAGCACCCATCGAAGAATCGGGTGCCGATGAATTCTCCCGGATCTCCAGGGAGGTAAACCGCATGAGCTGGCTTATCCTTGCACGTGAAAACGAACTCATGCGTCTGAACCAGGACCAGGATGAGATCGTCGCGAGAAGGACTGCCGAGCTACAGCAGGTCAGGGATGCCTTCGAGCAGGCAAATATCAAGCTGAAGATGCTCACCGGCATTACCCACTCCGATATCCTGAAACAGGTGTCAGCCCTCTCAGGCTCCCTGGATCTTGCCCTGGAAGAGACAGGATCCGGAACCATGGCTGAACGGATCAGGGGATGCAGATCCATCGTCTTGACAATTCAGAACCAGATCCTGTTTACCAAAGTCTATGAAGAGATCGGGACGGCTTCCCCCATATGGCACCCTTTAAGGGAAACAACCGAGCAGGCGATACGGGAACTCCCGGAGACCGGAATTTCATTCAGACTGGCACCGGATGATATCCGAATCCTGGCTTACCCGCTCCTCGGGAAGGTCTTCTATACCCTGATCGAGAACATGATCCCTCACGGGAAACATGCAACGCAGGCAGGTGTCTCGTATAGCGTCCAAGATAACGACCTCATTATCGTGTACGAAGACAACGGAACCGGCATCGACGATGACCAGAAATCCGGCATATTCACCGAGGGGTTCGAGAAGAACTCCGGTTTCGGCCTGTTCATCGCGAGGGAGATCCTGGCCGTAACGCACCTCGCGTCAGGGAGGTGGGAGTCTTCGGAGAAGGGGTACGGTTCGAGATCCGCGTTCCTGACGGGTACTGGAGACGAAAGGGATGAGGAGAGTATGCACCCTGACCACGGTAAGAATATATCATGGAGAATTGTTACGGGGCTTTTTCCCGGCAGCGATCATGAGCATCGATACCGAGATATCCCACATCCTCTCTCCTCTCTCCAGGGCTTTCATTCGGGCGGCATATCGTTCCTCTGTTTTATCTCGGAGGAATAAAACCTCATCCTTCGTCCAGACTCCCTGATTGCGGCGTGATGCCAGGATTATCGTGTCCAGAGCAACCTGTCTTTCTGCATCCACATATGCAGCCTTTTGAATACCGGAGAGACCGGCATTATCCGGAGCAAGGGTTATCGCGAAAAAACATTGAACCTGCTCTGGGGCAGCCATTCTCCAGGCCGGTGACAGAGAAGGCCTGGACCGCACCCTGCCTCAAGAATATGCATGCCATCGGTAAGACTCATCGATTCCAGGAGTTGATCCCGGTACTCATCCCTGAACCGGAGGCTCCTGGTGAGATAAAGGGTCTCTGCAGTCTGAATAAATCTGGACCAGAAGAGAGGATCTGCAATCATCAGGACTTCTTACCTATGGATTCTCTATCCGGATGAATGTATCAGGATGATCGGGATCCCTGGAGATCTTCCGGGGATCTTCAGGAACAA
>JAJRBL010000141.1 GCA_028679485.1 Methanospirillum sp.
CATAGGTATAGGTATACGTTGAACTTGGATAACTGGTATAATTATCAGAGGCAAAAACCGCCCCGGTAATCCCGATGGTGAAGTTATCTGCTATTGAATCCGGATTTATCCTCAATGTCCCCGTTGACCCGACTGGTTTCATGATCCCGAAACCCGCAAAACTCCCTGACGTCTCCTGCTGCTCTGTTCCCAGCTTTATAGACTGGGTAATAGCCGTTCCGACTGCGTTATTGATCCAGAGGGCATCCGTGTTTATCTTGTAATCCAGGAACTGCTGCTTGATGTAATCCATGTGCTGGATCTCTGCTTCACGTCCCTGGGCCGGGACCATGTATGTCATGTACAGTGAGGCGATGATAACCAACAGCCCGATGATTAGAATAAACCCGATGACTTCAGAAAGACCGTCATCTCTCTCCCGGCCAGACATCTCGTAACAGAACTATCTACCAGAAAGCAGATATACGTTTCATATAAAGATGCCCGGGATAATAGGCTGCCGTACCCCTTAATTCCAGATGCCAACCCTTCTTACCATGAGATCCTCTCAGAAGAAACCCCTTATGGATAGATGACGAAATGATACTCCTATTTAAGGAGATGTAATACCTGGCTGAAAGATCTGTTTTAGCCGGTTCATGGAGGTTTATGTCACTAAAGAAGATTGTTATGCTTACCCTCATACTGCTGGGGATAGCAGCTGTTGCCGAAGCAGAACAGGCGATTACCGTTGATTCGATAGGAAGTCACAAGAGCGGTGAATCATTCAACATCACCGGAACGACCACCATCGAGAACTGCAAAAAGATCGGGATAGAGATCTTTCCACAGAAGTACTGGGACACGACCACCAAGTACGCAATGGTCAACGATTCCGGAAGAGTAAAATTCTTTGAGATTGCAGGAAACTCCGAGAGTAACCACCCGGGGATAAAAATCAGCAGATACAACCTGGATGGTACCATGGCTGAGGAGCCTGCAGAACCCTGTCCGGATCATCTCATGTCCCTCTTCCCGGTTACCAAAGCCACGGACGGAACCATGCACTGGACCGCAGAGATATCAGAGGATGAGAATAAAACCGCGTTTACCCCGGGCAAGTACCATGTAAATGTCTGGGATGCATCAAAGCAGTATCTCCGTGATGGGGAAGTGATGCCAAACGGGTGGGATATCAAGAATAAGAAGATATATCCCAGCACGACGATGCCCAACCTCTGGTCTCCAGGCAACGAGAAAGAGATGGTATATGCAGAGTTTACGATAAACTGAACGTAAAATCTGTTTCTTTTTTTCCCAGGTCCTGAATGCCTGGAATAGATGATTGAGTTGTATGATGTGAAAAACCACGTACAGTTCTTCGAAGGAAGGGATGGAGTAATTCATTCTCTCTATTCGATGATAATTCCCGATTACCAGAGAACCGGACGCTGCCCTGGTGCACAATAGGTTCCATTATTCGAACTCACTTCGGGGAACACCAGGCTGACGAATGATGGATAGAAGTATCCCGATACCAATCTCCGGGTGATTGGGAACCGGAATGGTAATTGTAGTCTCTGGAAGTTTTTTTGCATTATCACGTGGCTACCCCGCTGGTGGATCTCACGATATCCATATTGTGCGAGAATACCACAAACCTGTTTTCGAGAGTACCCGTAATTTACCCAACTGCAATCTCCAGCCTGGTTATAGAGATCTCCTCATGGAACCGGCTCTTAATCTCCGCGGGTGAAGCATATTCGTAAAATAACTCTATTCCTTCACGGAGGTTTTCCCGTGCCTCTTTAATCGTGTCACCCTGGCTGGCAATATCGAGTTCAGGACACAATGAGATGAAACCATCATCTTCCCGTTCAATATCGCAGTAGTTTGTCTCCTCATATTTTTTAAGTCTCATAGGATTCGGATGGATAAAATGATCATCAGACGGACAACTATCAGATCCAATCGATGAAGACCGATAGGTGTTCTCCCGGTGTCTGACCTGGTGCCCGACCTGCCTGATTCGCAGGTGATACGGGGTATATTGTTAAGGTGAGAAGAGAGAAGTAGGTACATAGTTGATTGAAATGGCAATCCCGTTAAAAACTTCCGACTCAGTGGAGATCACCATCCTCGTGGACAATTATACCGATTCCCTCCTTACCGGTCCACGACCCGGGGTGAGACGCCCGGTTCTGAAACATGGCTGGTTTCTGGCAGCCGAACATGGTCTCTCTCTCCTCATCCGGGTTACCTCCGGGGGAAAAACCCGTTCAATCCTCATGGATACCGGTGTTTCTGATTATGCCCTCATGTATAATGCCCGGGAGGTTGGGGCAGATATTGACGCCGTTGAAGAGATAGTCCTCAGCCACGGGCACTTCGATCATGTCGGATCGCTCATTCCCCTGCTTCGGACTTCTTCCTGTCGCCTGCCGGTACATCTTCACCCGGGAGCCTTTGTCCGCAGGAGGAAAAGAAACCAGGACGGGGTGTATACCCTGCTCCCGACACTAAACCGGGAAGAAGTTGCCCATGCTGGTGCAGTACTCAACCTGTCAGAAGAACCCTCGCTCATCGCAGACAGGACAGTTCTCCTGACCGGAGAGATAGACCGGGTAACCCCGTTTGAGAAGGGTTCCCCGATCCTTGAGGCTGAACTGAACGGTTCATGGGCTTTGGATCCGTTCCATGATGACCAGTCACTGGTAATACACCTGAAGGATAAAGGGCTCATCGTCATTTCAGGCTGTGCCCATGCCGGGATAGTAAACTCCGTGCAGTATACGAGGAAGATAACCGGTGTGGAGAGGATCCATGCCATCATCGGTGGATTCCACCTGTCAGGTTCTGACCTGGAGTCGGTCATTAAGCCGACCATTGCTGCCATCAGGGAGATGAATCCCGGGATGGTGGTTCCGCTCCACTGCACCGGGTGGGAAGCACAGGTAGGGTTCCGGAATGCCATGCCTGACCAGTTCGTGCTGAACTCGGTCGGAACGAGATACACCTTTGGAGAAGAGGTGACGGGGTAATCATGCGGGAGATGAACTGGAGATCCCATCGATCATCTTTTGAAACGATCACCGCAGGGATCAGGTCCGGGGAACTTACGTCCCCTGCATCCCTTCTTTCAGTTCTGAAAACAGCTACCCGGGATGATCCGTCGTCTGTCCGGAAGATC
>JAJRBL010000142.1 GCA_028679485.1 Methanospirillum sp.
CACCCTGTTTACGAGAGATATCTCCTGACCGGGGCAAGGATGGTAACAAGACCTTCAGCCACTGCAGATTTTAGATCTGCAGGGTGTACTGCACTGGATTCATATGCCTTTTCGAGTTCTTCGTACGATCCGAAGGTGGTATCTCCGCCGAATTTCTCGGGTCTTTTGATGGTGACACGGTCAAGTCTCGGGAAGATATGGTGCTGCAGTATCTGGAGGATCGGGTTATCAGTAATCTCCGGTGGACAGAATGCCTTCTTCATCTTTTTCCTGATATCCTCCTCTGAGTCTGCGACCGAGATGTAGTTACCCTGCGATGAGGACATCTTCTTCCCATCCAGCCCGTGGAGGATCGGGACATGGATACAGACCGGGGAGGGATACTGTTTCGTGGGGAGGTACTCTCTCGCCAACATGTGTATCTTCCGCTGATCTATCCCCCCGAGTGCGGCATCGACACCGAGCATCGCGATATCTGCCATCTGCATGATCGGGTATACCATCTGGGAGACCGTGGGGTTATCCATCTGCCTGCCCACCTCGTCCATGCTTCTCCTGGCACGGTTCAGGGTAATCTGCTGGGAGAGTTCGTGAACCAGTATCTGGTATTCCGGCGAGAGCTGGAAACTCGAGCCCAGCACGTACCTGATATCGGTAAGTCCCAGACCTTCAAAACAACGGCGGTTGTACTCGGCCATCTTCCGCACCTCCTCCATCGTTCCCTTCCTGTTTAAAAAAGCATGGAGATCGGCGAGAAGGACGGTGACTTCAAAACCTGCTTCTTTCAGATCGATCAGTTTATTGATGGTGACCAGGTGGCCGAGATGAATCTCTCCACTCGGTTCGTATCCTGCGTAAACCTTTTTGACCGGACGGTCAAGGAGGGAACGCAGTTCCTCGTCAGTAACTACCTCGACCGTGTTCCGTATTACACGGGCGTATGCATCCATTCTCCACTTATTGGTGTTATAAAGGGATAATAGGGTGAGTAATCAGAGTGCGGTAAACTGCATTGCTTCATTGGTCATCCGGATGGATATCTCCGGGTCTTTGATCTCTCCGGCCATCGCGCGGATCGCATCCACATTCTCGATTACCACGTCTGCCTCCTGGTGAATTGCCTGGAAAAAGAAGAGTTCCTTTCCGACCGTGTTCACGGAGGCTTCGAAGACACCGTTCTCCCAGAGATCTGAACGGGGTCTTCCCATGTCCATGACGTACTCTTTCAGTTCTGCCGTGCTTTTTATCGCGGTCTTCGGCTGGATAAGACCGATCCTGTTGTGTCCTCTCATGATCTTCAGGACATCCTCGCGGCTGGTCTCCTTCTTCAGTTCCATGGTGATGGCATGCATGTGCATCTGGGTCGTCGGGACGATCATCGCCATGGTTACGATGTTGATATGGGGGAGGACGGTGTTTACGTCAGGACCATGGTGGCTCGGTATCGTCGGGGGATCGAGGACCACGGCATCTATCGGGCCTTTCTTCACCACGTGGGGATCGGCGCCCCTCCGGACCATCACTGCCCGGACCTTTTCAACACCGAACGCATCGTCCATCGCCTTGATAACCCGGCACAGGCCGGTCGTGTTACAGGAGACGACCCTGACAAACTGCCTGCCTATGGCCTCCAGGTAGTTGGCATGGGCATTGAATGAAAAGCCGGCGATCCCGTGGTCCTCGCCACCCTGCCAGATAGCCTTGACACCGGCTCTCTCGTAGAGCTGCTTGTTTCCCTCTCCTACACCCCCCGGGGTACCGTCCACGACGATATCGGCTTTCTTCAGCATATCGTCGACAGATCCGGCGACAGGTATTCCGGCTTTTAAAAAGGCGTCCTTCCTGCTGATATCTGAGATATACAACGGGTATCCTCTCTGGACTGCAATCAGGGCTTCAGCAGATGGCTTGGTCTTGGATACCCCGATGATCTCCATATCTTTCTGGGCTGAAACAGCGTCTGCAACACGTTTTCCGATGGTTCCATATCCATTAATTGCGACTTTGATCATTCATGCACCTCTTTCTCTCATCCTTCAATTCGTACAATCTAGCTAAAAATTTCCTTTCCATTTCGTATTATTACTGTTATCACCCCGAAGATCAGGAAGGATTCGACGATATCGATCTTCAGGTACACGATCAATATCGCCATTAAGAATACAAAACATGAAACGAGGTCTTTATCCCGCGTCTCGGTTGGTTTGTATCCTGAAGGAACAGCGTCGGTCATTTTCTACCTCGGTTTCCCGTGTGTGAGGTTATGTGATCAGGTGATTATTAAAAATTATGAGGTCTCCCTGGTACGGTCAGTAACCGGTGATGCCCGGTTCGCAGACTCTCAAATCGCCGCCCTTTCCGGTCATCACCAGGGAGATCCGTTCATGGGGATCCTGCTGAAAGTAAAAGAGATGCCCGGGGCAGTCGCAGTCAGAGGATCCAAACCCGGGGATACATCTCCCCTGAAGGTCCCCGGCAACCCGGCACTCACAGCGGGCATTGGTTGAAAGGCAGTATGCCCTTAAAACCACGAAACTGGGAGAAGAGAGGATATAATCGATATGCCAGCGGGGGGACTTGTTCTTCTTCCTGCTCAGCATGATATGCCGTTTCACCCGGGTAAATCCACCGGAACCGAACGCAGAACCGGCGTATGCATACCACCCTTCGGCAAAGGATACTTCCCCAAGGCTTCCAACCGGAAGAGAGCATTCTTTCCCTTTCAGAAGGAGAACGTAGACCCCTTTATGCATAACCCGATCTGATGAGGGTGCCTGCTGCCTTGATATGTCGTCCGCCGTGTTCCAGTGCCGGGAGGCCGTGACCAGGGTATAACCCGCTGACCCTGAGGGCAGTCAGTTTTTCGAGTGATTGTTTCAGATCGAAGAGGCTCCCTCCCGGGAAGTCATATCTGCCGAAAGCGCCGTCTGAAAATACCGTATCCCCTGATAGGAGGTCTCCGGTTTCAGGATCATACAGGCAGATGCTCCCCGGGGTATGACCGGGCGTTGGGATTACCTCGTATCCTTCGATGGTTTCCCCGCCTTCCAGGACGATATCAGGAACAATGCCGGGAGCATGGGAACCAAACTGCATCGAGAGACTGAGGAGATCACTACTCAGCCCCCCGGCATCCGATGCATGAATACAGACCTTTGCACCGGTCAGTTTGACGAGGGCCGGAAGATAGGCGATGTGATCAAAATGAGAGTGGGTAAGGATGATGTGGGTTATGGTATCCCTGTGCGCCTCTATCGCCATGGGTGTCACGCCGGCATCAACGAGCACGGTTCCGCGGCACAGATAGGCATTGGCATACATCCCTCTCCCGGGGATGAAGGTAACCGTCATGTGAATATCATATTCCCCTGCATACAACAAGTAGGATATGGTAAATACCCGGGATTATATCCCTGATTCATCTCTCCTGAAAGCCGTGTCATCTGCCGAACTAATCGGGGAAGAACGGCTTTTACGGCTTATACAGGCCGGCAGGGTGGTCATACCCCATAACCCGGTACGGTCTCATCCTCCCTGTGCCGTCGGGGAAGGGTGCCGGGTGAAGGTCAATGTCAATATCGGCACGTCCATGGATCTTTGTGATCCTGCCCTTGAACGGGAGAAGGCAGATGCAGCAATACAGAACGGTGCCCATACCCTGATGGATCTCTCGACAGGCGGCGACATTCCGGCAATGCGTAGGATGGTTCTCTCCTATCCTGTCCCGGTTGGAACCGTTCCCGTGTACGAGGCGGTGCGCCGTGCAGGATCGGCCACGGACGTGGATGCAGACCTGTTATTCCAGGTGATCAGGGAGCATTGCAGGGACGGGGTGGATTTTCTCACGCTTCACTGCGGGGTAAACCGTGACGTCTTCAGATCGCTTCGCGAGGATCCCCGGAGAATGGGCGTGGTATCCAGGGGAGGGGCGTTCCATGTCGCGATGATGGCCTCCCGGGAAGAGGAGAATCCTCTCTGGAGCGAGTTTGATTACCTTTGTGAGATCCTGGCCGAGTACCAGGTTGTCATAAGCCTCGGTGACGGGATGCGGCCCGGCTGCCACGAGGACGCAACCAGGGAGGCGAAGAGCGTTGAATACCTGAACCTGGGAAGGCTGGCCCGGAGAGCCTATGACAAGGGTGTCTCCCGGATGATAGAAGGGCCCGGACATATGCCTCTCGACCAGATCGGCTACAATATCAGGATGATAAAGGAACTGACCGGCAATGCTCCCCTGTATCTTCTCGGTCCCCTGGTCTCGGATATCGGGGCGGGGTACGATCACGTAACCGGGGCGATTGGCGGGGCAATCGCCTGCAAACACGGGGCGAACTTTCTCTGCATGGTCTCACCCAGCGAGCATCTTGCCCTCCCGAGGACCGGGGATATCGTTGAGGGAACCAGGGCTGCAGTCCTTTCTGCCCACGTAGGAGACCTTCTCCAGGGAAGGCCTGATGCATGGGAACGGGAGGTAGCAATGGGGAAGGCGAGACGGGATCTTGACTGGGAGCGCCAGTTTGCCCTGGCTCTCTTCCCGGGGACTGCCCGGGGAATCCATGACCGGGATCCCGGATCCGGAACCTGTTCCAGGGGTGGTGATCTCTGTGCCGTAAAGATGGTCCGTGATCTCTTCTCAAGTGAGGAAGGGATGAGGGAATCCTGATAAATACCAGATACATATGTTAAATTGCAGACGCAGGATAGACCTGAATAGTGAATGTGAGCATCTCCCTGCTGGGTTGCAGGCCATCATATACGACTATTTCCGGCATTACTGGCACATGGTGATTGCGTTTCTCTGCTGCCATCTGCGTTATGCATCGAGATTGTGAGATTGTATGGAAGGAAAGAGGCTGTACGTCGGAAACCTGACGTACTCGGTTAAGGAAGACCAGCTCAGGGATTTATTCTCCAAGTATGGTGAAGTTGTCAGCGTAAAAATAATCGAACAGAAGGGGTTCGGGTTTGTAGAGATGGCAACCAGCGATGAGGCCCAGGCAGCAATGGATGGCCTGAACCAGACTGTCTTCGAAGGCAGGACGATGCGGATAGATGAAGCCCGCCCCATGCAGCCCAGACGTGAATATGACCGGGGAAGTGGTAGTGGAAGTGGCTATAACCGCGGCGGGGGATACGGCGGAAGCCGCAGATACTGATTCTTGCTCCCTTTTTTTACTCCACTTTCACGGTTTTTATGTATGGCCGTCCGAAGGTCACCGTTACTCCCTGCCCCTCACGTTTCGCAACGTATGTGAGATCGTATGTCCCCGGTTCTGCAGGGGCGGTAAGGTCAAAATTTAGTGTATATGACTGCTTTGAGGGCACCACGGAGTTTACCGGCTGCCATTCAGGCCCTGCGGTTGCCGCGATATCCTCTGCTTTAATCCCGATCCCCTGGGTGACCTGCCAGTCATCAGATCCGTCATTGGTGATGGTGATGTTCACGTGGTAGGTCTGGCCTGACTGCATCTCCACCGGTATGGAATCCCCGTTTATCACGGCATGGATTCCGGTGATGACCGAGAGGGGGGTGGGTACCGGTGTCGGGGTATTTTCCGGAGTTACCTGGGTGGTGATCACTTCAGGCGGGACAAAGCCGGATCCTGAAGGGACGAGCGGGGAGAGATCCGAAAGCCCGGGGCCGGTCTCGTATGGTATATCTCCGATTCCGTCTCCGTCGGCATCTCCGATTCCTTCCTCGCTATAAACCGGAACACCCCCGGTAGCCCAGAGATTTCCTCCGGACACGACACCGTTGATGATATTTGACTGGTTTTTCCGCTCCTTCTGCAACCTTACCGAGGAGCTCCCGGTCTGCCTGATATTTACCGGGTTATCAAGGATGTTGTTCCAGATGACAAGACCTGATACCCTGTCAAGGAAGATTCCGGCACCTGCATTATCTTCAACCAGGTCGCCGGTCACCTCTCCGCCTGTTGTCTCAGAGAGGATGATCCCGTCACCCGTATTCTCTGAAACGGTGAGTTCCCTGATCTCCGGGCTGCCTCCCGAAACCAATATCCCGTTTTGGTTATACCTGATCTCTGATCCCCGGATCACCGGTCTGGAGACACTTTTGCTGGAGATACCGGTTGTACAGTTCTCCACCACGAGATCTGAGAGTTTCAGATCCCTGGGAGTATTCGCTGCCTGCACCATGTCCGGATCAGCATGCCGTTCCGTACCCCAGGGGAACTCTGACGAGTCGATACCTTCAGCGTACACACCGGTCACCTCCCCGGAGACAGAACAGTTCTGGATGGTGACCCCGGTCACCGGTTTTCCCTCCTTGTCGGTCAGGGATATCCAGACTCCCACGGAGGGATCTCCGGTGGTGGCAGGAGTGATGGAAAATCCCTGGCCGTCAAGGATCACCGACGATGAGGTGATGATGACACCGACCGGGTACGTATGAGTAATATTATGCTCCAGGGTATACCTTCCCGGTTCATCGATGAGTACATAACCACCGGTATTACTGTTATCAGGAGGAAATGTCATCGCTGCAGTACACGGGTACAATACTGATAGCATAATAATAAGGCAGAATAATGCCGTAATTTTAGTAATCATCCGGATTTTCCCCCTTTTTCTGATACAGGCAGGAGTGGTACGTGCTATACTGTAAGCTCCCGGGACTGATAGAGAATTGGTATATGGATAATCACTCAGGAACAGTATTGGGGGTTTGTATCCCGTCATGAACCAGGATGAGATCAGTATAAGCACCCTCGGGTTTTGAATGGTGCTTTATTACCTTTATCCGGCGGATATCATCAGTCCTTTCTATTTTCAGGATAACCTTGCAGAGATGGTGCATGCCGGTCCCCCCGAGGGGTGCAAAGTCCCCGCGGTTTAAGTCCATGTAGACCTGGTTGGTGACCAGGATCGGGATGTTATATCGCTTGGCATAACCGAGGAGGATGATCATCTGCTTGGTAAACCGTTGCAAAGCCTCCTGCATATGCTCGAATTCGGTACGGTACAGGCTGGTGGCAGAATCCAGGACGAAAAGCCGGGCTTTATTATCCCTGATGACCGCCTCTGCCTGGTTGATCATAAGGGCCTGCTGGTCGAAGTCCACCGGTTCAAACAGGAAGAGCCGGTCAGCAAGGAGTTCAGCATCATCCCCTGCTATCTGGCTGAACCGGTCGACGGAGAAGTTCTCGGTGTCCATGTAGACAACGGTCCCTCCCTTTTTTAGCACCGTCACCGCTGCAAACAGGCATATCGTGGACTTGCCGCTTCCCGGTTCCCCGTAGATCTGGGTGATCATCTTTTTTGGATACCCGGTACCGATAAGCGAGTCAAGTGCCTCGTTTCCGCTTCCTTCCCCTGATGCGATCATATCCCTTTATCCGCCCCTGCCTGCCTTTTTCCGGCTTTTTCGACCAGGGAAAGAAGATCACGGACCGGCAGGTCATACTCTCTTGCAAACTTCTCGACCACTGAGAATTCAGGTTTTACCATGTAGCATTCTCCCCCGATATACCCGTATTTAACCGGGAAAAGGAACGTACCCCCGCTTATGGATACCTCGACATCCTGGATGCATCGTCCGGCAACAAACCGGTGGACCGCCGGTGTCACCCGTATTCCGAGTGTTCCCAGCTCCCTAGCCAGGATCTCGGAGAGGCGGGGAGAGAGGGTGACCGGCGAGATTATCCTGACAAGATATCCAGGCCTTCCTTTCTTCATGAGGAGGGGGATGGCGGTTGCGTCCCTTGCCCCTTTCTCCATTACCAGGGAGAGGACGGAACCGATCACCTCTCCCGGGACATCGTCCACGTTTGTCTCAAGGATATCGACGGTATCGTTTGACAAACCCTGGCAGTCCATGATAATCACCCTGAGGACATTGGGAGACTCGGGATCCTCACGGTCCCCTGCCCCGTACCCGGTTTTTATAATCCTTCCGGGGGGGAGATCTCTCCCTGTCTCGTCACCGATCTCAGAGAGGATCGCCGCCCCGGTCGGGGTGAGCTGTTCCCCGTCTGCATCGCCGGAATACACAAGGAGTTCTCCCGACGCCAGGATCGCTGCGGTTGCAGGGGCAGGAACAGGCAGTATGCCGTGGCAGCACCTGACCGTTCCCTTCCCGGTTGCGACCGGCAGGACCATCACCCGGTCAGCTGCCAGGAGATGGAGTGCCATGCAGGAACCGATGACGTCAGCGATTGCATCATCAGCCCCCACCTCGTGAAAATGGGTCATCTTCCCATGGACTGACTCCTCTGCTGCTGCGATCCGGGAAAAGATGCGTTCTGCCCGGGTTATTACCTCTGCCGGGGCATCAGCCCCCCTTACGATCGTTACTACCTCTTCGAGGGACCGGTGGGCCTGACCTGCCTGGGTATGCACTTTTACAGCGGCTATCCCGCACCTGGTGACCTGTTCGATTCGTGGGGCATGTACCACGGATTCCATGGCCCTGAGGACCGGTTCCGGTCCGGCTCCGGCGCTCAGGAGGGCTCCGCATATCATATCTCCTGCAGCCCCGTGGAAAGGGTCAATTGCAAGAAGCCGCATGGTTGCTATACTTATAAGTCCCGTCGTATATGATGGTTAGGTAATGGAATTGTATCTCAGGGTTGACAGTGCATATCCCGGGGATCAGGGGGGCGGGAAAGCCCGCCTCGATCCCGAGACCATGCTTCAGCTTCGCTTGTCGCCAGGTGATATCATCAGGATCAGCGGCCGGTCGGTGACGGTTGCCAAGGTGTGGCGTGCCCAGCTGGCAGACTGGAACCAGCAGAAGATCAGGATTGATAACTTCACCCGGATGAATGCAAATGTCTCTATCGGTGATACCGTCAAGGTGACCCGCATTGACGAGGTGATCCCGGCAACCATGATTGTCCTTGCTCCCCCTGAGGATCTTCCGAAGAATGTAACCATGAACGATTCATCGGTGATCCTGCATAACCTGATCGATTACCCGGTGAACATGGGTGACACGGTGCCCATGCCTCTCGGCATGCCGTTTATGCAGCCCCAGATGGTGGCGTACAAGGTCATCGAACTGGAGCCTCCCGAAGCGGTCATCATCACCCAGAAGACGGAGATCATTATATCAGACAAGCCGATCAGCGGATTTGAAGGGATCAGCCAGATTACCTACGAGGATATCGGCGGTCTCAGGGATGAACTGCAGCGCCTGCGGGAGACTATTGAACTCCCCATGCGTCATCCCGAGTTATTCAGGCGGCTTGGGATCGAACCCCCGAAAGGAGTGCTTCTGTATGGTCCCCCCGGAACGGGAAAGACCCTTATCGCGAAGGCAGTAGCGAATGAATCGGGGGCACATTTCATCCCCATTGCAGGTCCCGAGGTGATATCCAAGTACTACGGGGAGAGTGAACAGCGTCTGCGGGAGGTATTCGAAGAAGCGGCAGAGAATGCCCCTTCGATCATCTTCATCGATGAGCTGGACTCCATCACCCCGAAACGTGAAGAGGTGACCGGGGAAGTCGAGCGGCGGGTTGTTGCCCAGCTCCTCACCATGATGGACGGTCTCGAGGAACGCGGCCAGGTTGTCGTGATCGGGGCAACAAACAGGCTTGATGCCATAGATCCTGCCCTTCGGCGTCCGGGCAGGTTCGATCGCGAGATAGAGATCGGGGTTCCGACAGGCCATGACCGGACCGAGATACTCAAGATCCACACGAGGGGCATGCCGCTCTTCGACGATGTCAGACTCGAGGAACTGGCAGAACGGACCCATGGCTATACCGGTGCCGACATCGCCGCCCTCTCAAGGGAGGCTGCTATAAGGGCGTTAAGACGGTATTTACCCCATATCAACCTCGAAGAGGAGATAATTCCCGACGAAATCCTCGAGACCATGGTGGTAACCGCAAAAGACTTCCGCCAGGCGCTCCGCGAGATCACCCCGTCAGGAATGCGGGAAGTCATGCTGGAGGTCTCCCATCTCAGGTGGCGTGACGTGGGCGGCCTTAATGAAGCGATAGAGGAGATTCGAGAGGCCGTGGAGTATCCCCTCACGAGGAAGGAAAAATATGACGATCTCGGTATCCAGTCACCCCGGGGTGTTCTGCTCTACGGTCCGCCCGGAACCGGGAAGACCCTGCTTGCCAAGGCGGTTGCAAATGAATCGGGGGCAAACTTCATCGCGGTCAGGGGTCCCCAGCTGCTGTCTAAGTGGGTGGGAGAGTCCGAGCGGGCGGTCAGGGAGATATTCAAGAAAGCCAGGCAGGTATCTCCTGCCATCATATTCTTCGACGAACTTGATGCCCTCACTCCTGCCAGGGGGACTGCCGGTGACAGCCATACCATGGAGAGTGTCCTCAACCAATTCCTCACCGAGATGGATGGTCTCGTGGATCTCCGCGACGTGGTGGTGATGGGAGCCACGAACCGGCCGGATATTGTCGATCCTGCCCTGCTCCGCTCGGGGAGGTTTGACCGGCTCATCTATATCGGGGAACCCGGGGCGAGAGACCGGGAAGAGATCCTCAGGATACACGCGAGGTTCATCCCGATCAGGGATTCGGTAATGGAATCGCTGGTCTCCCTCACGGAGAAGTTTACCGAGGAGGACTTTGAGACCCTTTCCGGAGCCCTTGAGCAGGATACCACCCTCTCCGGCCAGGAACTCGAAGAGAAGATCCGGTCTGTCAGTAGTTCTGACGGATCGCTCAGCCGGCCTGCCCGCCGCAGAATGCTGGTTGAGATGCTTGAAAAACTCCGGGTAACCATCGAGGATCCCGTTCTTGACGGGATATTCTCCGATATAGCCGCCAGGACCGAGGGGTATGTCGGAGCGGATCTTGAAGGGCTCTGCAGGGAATCTGCCATATTTGCCATGCGTGATCAGGCCCGGGAAGTGGGAAAGGAGCATTTCGAGTCTGCGCTGGGCAAGGTTCATCCGACAATGAATACGCGGCTTCGCGAGGCATATGAACGGGTGAAAAACTATTTCAAGGGTGGACTGCCGAAGAAGATCGAACCCCCGGAATACCAGTAACCGCCTTTTTTTCTCCCCTGGACACCTGCCCGTTTCGTGAGGAATTATGGGGCAGGAAGACATTCATGTACAATAGAGTACAGGAGTGACAAGTTCGCGTTATGTTTAATATCGTCTCTTTTCTTGATACCTGCATGTCCCGGATGCCGGACAAGCAGGCCCTGATACACCCGACATCGGGCCGGTCATACACCTATACGGATCTGCATCGTCTGAGCGGCTCCCTTGCATCGGGACTCGTCGATCAGGGGATCCGGCCCGGGGATCGTGTCGTCATCTACCTGGACAGCTCTCCCGAGTACCTGGTCAGTTACCTCGCTGTCTGGAGAATGGGGGGGGTAGTGGTTCCGGCAAACATCGTTTACCGTGAAGAGGAACTCCAGTATGTCCTCAGGGA
>JAJRBL010000143.1 GCA_028679485.1 Methanospirillum sp.
TCGTCAATACATCATTCCTGCAGGCTGATACATCCGGGGGGAGTTACAGCAAGGGTTACAGCTACGGCAGCCTCATAAACGGTTCAGGGGGTTCAATCGGGATATCGGCAGATACATTGAACGTATCTGATGGGGGTGTCAGATTATATTCCCGCGGAGAGAAAGGCGGCTCTATCGGTCTTGATGCTGATGAACTCTCGACACCGGTCCTCATGATGAATTCAGCGGGAACAGACGGTACTGTGGATATCAGGTCAAAAAACCTGACCACCGAGTATCTCATCGTCGGGGTTTCAGGAGGCGGAGAAGATCCCTCCTATGGTACGGTTGACATAGACACCTCGAACCTGACGATCCGCTCATTCGGGACAGGAGCAGGATTTCTTCCTGTTGGCCCTGGCCTGTACATACTGGCCAACTCAAGCGCCTACGAGAATACCAGCAGTTCGATCAGCCTGAACGTCTCAGATACGCTCCTCGTTGAAGATGGTGCTGCCGGCATATTCATGTATGCAAATGGTAAAAAAGCAGGGAACCTCTCCCTTAATGCAGGCAATATCTCAACCCCGGATCTTTTTCTGGAAGCAACAGGAGTAAATGAAGACGGGGGGGGCGACGGAGGAGAGGTGAACCTCAAGGCACGTAATATCCAGGCAGATTACCTTCGGGCAGATGTCAGCGGAGGGAAGGGAAGATCGGGGAACCCGGACGGGGGGAATGCTGGAGCCATAAACCTCGATGTACAGCATAACCTCACGGTAAACAGTTCTGATGGGGCAGGGGTCTTCCTTTATGCCACCGGCGGGGACGGAAGAGATGGGAGATCATCATCCAGGGACGGTGGTACAGGCGGGGACGGAGGAGAGATCCACGCCACTATCGGAACCCTTACCGGCAACCTGACTGCGGATATCAGCGGCGGAGACGGGGGAGACGGGTACAGTGCCAGCGGCAATCCTAACGGAAACGGGGGAGACGGAGGGGATTCACCCCAGAACTCGATCGATCTCGTTCTGGGATCTGCCACCGGAACCATCAGCGCAACCGCTGACGGAGGTACAGGCGGAAATGCAGGAACCAGCGGAACCGGAACGGCGGTAGCCGGGGACGGGGGAGACGGGGGACGAATCGCAATCGACTATGGTTCTCTTACCGGAACGGTATCCACCTCTGTTGCCGGCGGAGACGGGGGGTACGACTCTGCCGGAGCCCAGACCGGAACAGACGGATCTGCCGGCGCAGCCTCGGTTATCGAGGGAGACGAACCATCAGGGCCAGACCCTGGTACTCCCCCGTCATCAGGTATCGATCTGTCAACACCCGATGATATCACCGATGCCTTTACCCTTCCGGTATCATATGCCAAAGAAGAACTCTCATCATCGGCCCAGGACAAGATCAATGCGAAACTGAAGGAACTTGAAGCCATGGGCTGGACCATCGACTATGAGAAACAACTCCAGGTGGTTATCCAGGATACCAGATATCATACCTGCTACGCGAGAGATCCACAAAAACAGGAGATCTGGCTGGCCTTCAACCTGGATGGAGATCTCCTCTCGAAAGCCGGCAGCACCCCCGGAACGATCTCACCGGCATTACAGGCATCAATATCCCAACTTTCCGGGTTTGCTTATGATAAGAACCATGTTGATGCAACTGCCATGCAACAGGCTGCAGAGAAGGTAAAAACCGGTTTGTCAGAGATCGGTTCAGGGATCGGGGAGCAATACAACCTAGAGGGAGAAGAAGCCCTGGCAGACTATTACGACCGGATTAGGGAGGCGACTCCTGATGAACCCCGTGCTGCCGGTTCCCGGTGCCCGGCTTCATATACCCCGGATCAGCGGGAGGCCCAGCTGAGATCTGATTACACCAAGAACACCCTTCTCGCCGTTGAAACAATGGGAAAAAACAGAACTCAGGAAGCATCAGCGCTGAATACCGGTATGACCTTTGCCTGGCAGTCAACGATCACGACCCTCTCCCGGAACTCCGTGATATCGATGGAGGCAAACATCGGTATCCTCAACTCCCACCAGACCGGCGGAAAGATCTGGAGCGATAAAGAGATGAATTACTACCAGAACCACGAGAGTGCCTCAGCGATAGTCCCGACCGATATCAAAACACTGGAGGCGATATCAGGCACAACTGATCTCGAAGCAACCCCGCTCGAGGATATCGGGTTCGGGGATGCCCGGGTCAAAAAACTCCTTCCTTATATCGCGGAGGGAAAATTCACCGATGAGACCGTGAACCTGAGCAGGGGCTGCTATCAGGCTACCCTGAATGACGAGAGAATATCTTCGTATGTCGCATCCACGAGAGAGAACCGTAATCTCTGAAGATTCCTCTCTTTTACCCTTCCGGACTGATACGGGAAGCCAAACTCGGATGATGTATATACCTACACGCATGAGATCCTGACTGAGTATACCATGGCAAAATACTCGGAGTTAACCATCAACTCTGCCCTGATGATCAGCATCACCATATTCTGTATCGTGGTGATCATCACCATGACTTTTGTCTCGTATACGGAGACTGACCGGAACCTGAAGTCAATCTACAAAAAAGAACAGTTATCAGCGGAAGATCTCTTCAATAAATCCTCGATATACATCCACCGGGCATACAAACTCTGGGACAGGACCTACAACCCTCCCATGGAGATGAGCATGCAGGTAGTCTCCGGTGCATACAACCGGTCGGGAGGGGATCCCGCTTCCATGAACTTAAGCGGGATACAACAGGCGATCAGATCCCTGACCGGGTTCTCCATGAACATATACCTGATAGACAAGGATGGCATCATCACCAAAACAACCGATGAACCCCAGCAGGGCCTGGACTTCAGCAGGTATCCCGAGTTCTTCTCCCGTCTGAATGACATCCGGAATAAAACGGCATTTGTTCCCGACGAGATAGTGACAGGGTTTGTCAAGGGTAGTCCCCATAAGAAATTTGCCTACCAGCCGACAGGCGATCACCGGTACGTCATCGAACTCGGGATCGATGTAGAGGATGAACTGCGAAATAACCGGAATGCCCTCTCGTACGAGGATCTCGTCATGCATGTCATGAAGGAATACCCAAGCATCAACCGGATCCACATGATCAACTCGCTATTCGTTCCTGATATCGGCAAAGAGGATTACCAGAACGAAACCCTGGATCCTTTTACCCGGGCAACCGTCTCGTGGGTATTCGATCACAAGAGCAGGGTTGAGATAGCGGATCCGGACAACCATACCCTTACGACCTATTTTTACATCCCCCATAACATCGATCAGTCACCGGCCTCTGCCTACCAGGACCTGATCGGAAAGATCATCTTTGACACCAGGGTAGGGGATGAGGATATCGCTCATAACCTCATGGTCCACCTCATACTGGGCATATCTGGTTCACTGGCAGCGATTCTGGTAGGTTGGATCGTCAGTAGGCGTCTTTCAACCCCGATAAACCGGATTGTGGATGAGATAGACCTGATCGCCTGCGGGGATCTGAACCGGGATATCAGCCCCTCCTCGCATCCTGAACTCAACCGGATTGCGGATGCCATTCGGTCCATGGTGCAGCATATCAGGTCGATGATCCAGGATCTCGAGGAGTCAGAATCACGGTACCGGAGCCTTTTCAAATCCAGTTCTGATGCCATTCTCATCATCGACGGGGAGGTAATCCGCGATATAAATCCTGCAGCGGTATCGCTTCTGTCAGGTGAGCAGGAGATAATGCCCGGAGTTAACATCAATGATATCTGTAAACCGATCGGGACGATCATCGGCGATGAAGCAGGTTTATGTGCAAAGGTGACCTCGGTACCCTCCCCGGAGAACAGGGTTTTTGCACGGGAAAACGAGTTGTCCACGATCGTAAACGGGCAACTTCGGCACCTGAACATCCTGTACAGCCCGGTCTTTGCGAGATCCGGCACCATGATCCAGGTCAGGATACGCGATATTACTGCCAGTTACAACCTCCAGGAGGAGATAAAAAACCGCAATATCATCCTTGAAAACCAGATCCAGGAACGTACCCAGGCATTGCAGATGACGATAGAGGATCTCAATGCATTCACCTACACGATATCGCACGACCTCCGGGCCCCGCTCAGGAGGATGTACGCTGACATGCATCATCTGAAACAACATCTTCCCGACATTTCGGATTTTCTCCTGCAATTTACCCGGATACACGAGAATCTCAAGTTCATGGATAATCTTATCAGGGATCTCCTGCAGTTCTCGCAGATGTCCCGCCAACCCCTGATAAAGAATGAGATTAACATGAATAACCTTGTTGCGGGGATTATAACTGAGATCCACGAGGGATTGACCGGCCCGGATATTCGGTTCCAGGTAAACGATCTTAAGGCTGCTTACGGGGACTACACCCTGATAAGACAGGCGCTGTTCAACCTGATCTCCAACGCGGTGAAGTTTAGCGATGCAAACCGGTTGAACGAGATAAGCATGGGAAGCAGCCTCGCCGGCGGAGAGGTGCTGTACGTGATAAAGGATACCGGTATCGGGTTTAACAACGAATATGCAGGCAGGATCTTTGATGTCTTTTACCGTCTGCACCAGACCGGGGAGTATGAAGGAACCGGGGTGGGACTCGCCATCGTGAAACGGATCATCACCAGGCACGGGGGGTGGATAGAGGCGGATTCAGAAGAAGGAAAGGGGACCATTATCAGGTTTTCCCTGGGATGAGGGATTTTTGGGATACGGTCTGCTGAAGGATCTCAGGGAAAACTCTCTCCTTCAGAAAAAGACAGGAGCATTTTTTATCGCTGGCGAGGATACTAGTTACATAAGGGAGAGGGATAGGGTACTGAAATTTGTTCCGGGTAATACCACATCGGTCCATGGGAACCTGAATCACAATAACAGGGGAACAGATGAATCAGAGTCTTGAACTGGTTTTAATCGAGGATGATCCTCACGATATCGAGATCTTTCTCAATGTTGTCGAATGGATCGGGATGAATGATAAGGTCAGGGTCTTCTCAGACGGCAGAGCAGCACTGGATTATCTCCAGAAGAGAGAAACAAAGCAGGAGGGTAAGAATCCGCTCCCCGGGGTTATTTTCCTTGACCTGAAGATGCCTCTTATGAACGGGAATGAGGTATTGCAGATCTTACGAAGCGATCCGCATACTGCCCGGATACCCGTCGTTATTCTCACGTCATCCAGTCTTGATGACGATATTCGTCAGAGTTATGCATTCGGGTCAAATTCATACGTGGTAAAACCTCTTGAATTTGAAAAATTTGCCGATACCATCCGGGATATTGTAAATTACTGGCGAAATATCAATGTCAGACCGGTCACCTGATTCGCAAGGATTTGGTTCAGGAATTCCAGCCGCCCTCATCGCTGCATTCCTCTTTGGGATCACCACGCCGGTATCCAAGCTGCTGCTTGGTGAAACCGGGCCGGTCATCCTGGCAGGTCTTCTTTACCTCGGGGCAGGAGCCGGTCTTCTCGTCTACCGGATATTAAGCCGCCAGGTGCTGCCTCGAAACTCCCTTCCACCGGAGGCCCCGGTGAGGAGTGCAGATCTCCCATGGCTGGCTGGGATAGTTATTACCGGGGGATTCCTCGGCCCTGTTCTGCTCATGACCGGGCTTGCCACCCTCCCTGCCGGAACCGCCTCATTGATGCTGAACGGAGAACTTGCAGCAACAACACTCCTCGCGGTCCTTCTCTTTCATGAACCTGCAGACAGGAGAATTACCCTTTCAATCATTCTGGTGCTTGCCGGCGGCATTATCATCAGCTGGGATCCTGATGCCCCTTCCGGGTTCTCGCCTGGTGCTTTTCTTATTCTCCTCGCCTGCCTTGCCTGGGGATTGGATAATAACCTCACGAGGAAGGTCGCAGACAAGGATCCGGTCACCATCGTCATCATCAAGGGATTGTGTGCCGGAACAATATCCCTGTGCATCGGTCTCTCTACCGGGGAACCTCTCCCCCCCCTTTACCTGGTCCCTGCAGCCCTGGCTGCAGGATGCCTGGGATATGGACTCTCCATCCTCTTTTTCATAAGGGGACTTCGGAAACTCGGGGCTGCACGAACCGGATCACTCTTCGCAACCGCACCGTTTATCGGTCTGGTTGCATCGCCTCTCATAACAGGAGAGGTAACCGGGCTCCTCGTAATCCCTGCAGGATTATGCATGATACTGGGTGTAACCCTCATGGTCACCGAATCACACGGGCATGTACACACCCATCAGTCTTTATACCACGAACATCGGCATTCCCATGACGACGGACATCATTATCACCATCACCCTGCCGGCTCTGAACCCGAACATGCCCATTCCCACAATCACGGGGAGTGCATCCACGATCACCCCCATACGCCGGATATCCATCATTATCATCCGCATGATCCTGACGATGGATTGCAATCTGGTATGAAGGAGGAAAAAGAGGAGAAGTAATGATGACTGGTCAGCAGTCTGAAAAACTCAGGTAATGCATGACTTCAAGCTGGTCCAGAAACCGTTCATCAGATCTCACAAGATCTGCAAGAACGGTCTCTGCATCTTCAGATGAATCTCCGGGATAGTACTCCCGGGATACCGGTTGCGGGAGAGTGTTACAGGGAAGACCGGACGGGATGCATTCCGGTGTCGTGTAACCGGATCCTGACAGGCGGGGTGAGCTCTTCTCGGGCTTTTGACCCCTCCGGGCTGACATATGCAGGATAGGGAGTGAGGGAAGATCAAAGACAGGGGGAAGATATTCTGCATGGGTGTAGGAGGACATGTAAAGATGCATGATATTTTTCCTGGATCTGTTTTGAGGGGGAGTTCGGTTTACATATCTATGGAACCGGATGAAATTCCGGTACCGCGAGGGGTATCCTGCTTCACAGGTCTCCCTGTGACATACCCATGTTGGCTGAAACTGCAGATAAGTATTGGATAGGAAATCAGGAGAAATCGGTTTGAACAGATTTAATGACTAATTATACCTGTAAATGCCATTTCATATCCGCACCACTCCATGCAGGATGAACCTTCGAAAGACCGGCGGTTGTAACCCCCGGGAATAGAATCCCGGATCTGATCGTCCAGTTCCGGATATCCTTCGTATCCTCGTGTTCTATTCCATTCAGAAACCACTGAAACGAGTTGCAACCAGTTGCAACAATCATGGATCGGGTTATCCGGGGCTGCCACGGAGATAAACCGCGGAACCATGATCATCAGTATCGGCCGGAGAGGATGCAGAAAGATCCGGAGTCAGAGGAGAAAAACAGGAAAGAGGGGGATCAGACCATCAGCCTGCTTTCTGAAAACGGCCTGACCTTAACAAGGATATAGTCCCTCATCCGGGACGGGTGAATGTCACAGATATCTGCGATGCGTATACCTGGTTCCACTTCAACCTCCCGGATCGCCGGTGCATAGGGATCATAGGGGAGTTTCACCCGGATTCCATCCATCTGAACGACAACAGGAATCGGGGAGGTGACATAATGAATATCAGGCACTTTCTCAAGGATGATATTCATGAGATGGGCAGGGGTAACCGAGAGGGGATCTTTGGCAATACCGGAGCGCTTCAGATCGATTACCCGGGATACTTCCGCGACCACCTCGTCAAGTCTGGCCAGTTCATCAGGCTCCTTGGTCCGGTGCATGAACCTTCCCATACCACCGACGTACCCGGCTGCCGGCGGATCTATCACTTTCATGAGGTTCTCCTTCGAAGGACCGCCACAGACGATGATGGGAACATGGATACCTCTCCGGAACGTCGGCATCTTATGCTGGATACAGGTCTCGAAATTCCCGAAGAGGTAAATCGCAAGGTCATGCTCATTGATGATATCCCGTTCCTCGTCAGACAACTGCCCGATTCGTTTCCCAAAACCCCGGGCAAGCCCGACCATATTGGTTTTTGCACCGGCAGTCCGGAGATATTCAGCAATGTCGCAGGAGGCATGGGGGAGATGATGTATCTCAAGCGACATGGAGACGATTGCAATCTCGGTTCCCACAAGGGGGGCGGGTATAACCTCGCCGGCAAGCGGACGCGAGACCTTTCGGAGAGCCTCGATATCCTCCCGGGGGATAAGGGCCTGAAGAACGACCTCCTGGGCGATCATATGCTTCTGAATGATATATCCGCCCATGTCCTCGATGAGATCCAGGATCTCGTCGTGACGGAAGACCCCCCCCTTGTAGGTTACCGGAACGAGGATCATGACTTCGCCTCCATGATTGCAAACTGTTCGTTTACCAGGGGAGATACATCTTCGGGAAGGGTATTTTCGCTTGCTATGAACCAGAACCTGCCTTCATTGAAATGCTGCTTTTTGACCCGGAATCCTTCCGGGCAGATCACCTGCAGGGAGTAGACGAGATCCTTAAAGAGGCTCTCTGTGGGATCGGCAACGGAAAGATCTTCAATGCCCTTCACCTGCTCCTCATTACCCGGCGTTTTGATCTCGATGGTAAACCGATCAGGCTGGCTTACCTGCTCCTTTCCGAACCTGGACCAGAGGATCTGGAGAAGATCCGCGAGGTAGGTTTCATCTGTTATCATGAGGGTTACTTTGGACTCATCGTACGTAATCCCGGCAAGATCGGAGAGGGTAATGGTCCGGGGAACGGTACGGGTAATTCCCACGGCGATAA